>MNWS01000059.1:0-2925 GCA_001872685.1 Fidelibacterota bacterium CG1_02_48_14 | reverse complement strand
TAACGATCGAAGTACGCCATCCAATCCGAAGGCGATCTCCGGGCTGGCTAATAGTTCGGCAGCATAACCCGGACTGACAGTGGTAACCGCATCGGCAGCAAGAATTCCGGCTTTCAGAAAATTGACCTGTCCATGAAATTCGATCGGACCCCCTGGGTAAAATCCGCCCCAGCCCAAATCGGTCAGATTGAGAATATCCGGTGAATAATTTCCCTGGTAGCCAATATTGTGTATCGTGAGAACGGTTTTGGGGGGAGAATCAAGATTGCCGGTTTTGATGTAATACGGTAGGAGTGCAGTGTGGTGATCGTTGGCGTGTAAAACTTGGAAATTACCGGACTTAAGAACTTCGAGAACGACCTTCTGAAAAAAAATATAGCGCTCGCCATTATCCCAAAATGGGAACCCTTGTTCGTCTTCGTAAATGCCCTTGCGACCGAAATATTCGGCAGATTCCACCAAGTAAATTGAACCAGGAAAAATTTCACTGTTTATGACGGCTACGACCCGAAAATTGCGTTTCCGGTGTTCACCCAGGTTGACTGAACCGCTTAATACCTCATGTTGTTCATGCTTCACTCCGGCATCGTTAGCATAGCCGTAATGGGGTGTAATGATCGTGACTTCGGTCCCCATTTCGATCAGAGCCTTTGGTAAGGCCTGACTCACATCGGCCAATCCCCCAACCTTTGAAAAAGGAGCACATTCAGCCGTGGCGAAAAGTACTTTGATCGTTGATATTGGCTGAATCTCCGGTATCATATTCGGCATGTGAGCACCTTCGTTTACAAATTATTTGATCAAGACTACCTGAATTCACTTTTGAAGGCAAGCCTTTTCATCGGAAAATATGGCGTGAATTTTCCAATGCTCCGGGTGGGACATTTTGAAATTTTTCTGCTCGATAACCATTTAATTCGCATAATTTTATGCTGTGTCACATTCATTGGGATTGTCTCAAAATCAGTTATGACGCCGTGCATCGTAGTAGTACAATATAATCATAATCATCCGGAGGGAAAATGAAACGGAAAATCATACAAATCGGATCATCCTTGGGAATCGTAATTCCCCGTTCCACCTTGACCGCGCTGCATCTTGACAAAGGCTCTGAGGTCACGCTGGATGTGGATGAAAAAGGTGGCGAAATCACCATTAAACCAATTCCAGGTGATATGAATGTCCTGAGTCGCACATTGGTGGAAAAACTCGGCATTTTCATCGAAAAGCATGAGGAATATCTGACACGCCTGGAGGAGGACTAGCTGTGAAACAGCCCGATATTCTACTGATCTCACTCATGAACTGGTCATTATGCGAAATTTTTATCAGCCGTTTCGGTGCCAGCAAGCCGGAGAATTATAAACAACTCGCCTCAATTTCTTCGGATTTCCAGCTCTCCACGGATTTGACCAGATCTAGTGAAATCCCCGTGACCTACCTTGAGTCCATTTTTACAGGGTTACTTGAAGACCTGCCTTTCGATACACAAAACATCAGAACGGCACTACTGCTAAGCCTGTGGGTGCATCATCAAACCGGACGCCGCCTGGGTAGCGACCAAATTGAAGGCATCATCCGCACCCTAAAATTCCGCAAATCTTCCACGGCACAAAAGGTCTCCATGCTGATGGCCGGTCTGCTAAACTAATGGTTTTGATGATTCGTCGACCAATTCGGATTGATTAAGTCTCCTCAAAATTAATTGTATTTTTTTATCGTTTCTTCCCTTCCCCCGCTATATTCGCCCGCATGAAAAACAAAAACTGCGTTTATGCCCGTCGATAAAATTCAGCGCATAAACCTGACTGCGCAGGTTAAAGCAGCCGGGTGAGCCGGGAAAATTGGTCCAGGGGACCTGGACGATATTTTGTCGTATCTGACATTACCGAGTCATCCTGATCTGATGGTTGGGGCTGGAACACATGACGACGCAGGTGTTTATCGTTTACGACCTGATCTGGCAATTATTCAGACGCTGGATTTTTTCACACCGATTGTTGACGACCCATTCTCATTTGGTCAAATCGCAGCCGCTAATGCCCTAAGCGATGTGTACGCAATGGGCGGGACACCACTAACGGCCATGAATATCGTGGGGTTTCCTATTGAAACGATGGATAAAGACATTCTGCGCCAGATTCTACTGGGCGGATTATCCAAAATCGAAGAAGCCGGTGCACTTTTGGTTGGTGGGCATTCAATTAAGGATGATGAGATCAAGTATGGATTGAGCGTCACAGGAACCGTACATCCAGACAAGCTGAAGACGAATCAGGGTGCTGTTGCCGGAGATCGGCTCATCCTTACCAAACCATTAGGCACCGGTATTCTGGCGACGGCTGTAAAACGTAAGCTTGCGACTTCAGCGGAAACCGAGCTGCTCACTCAGACCATGGCACAATTAAATCGTATCGCAAGTGAGTTGGCTGTCCGTTTCAATTGTACCGCACTGACGGATGTAACCGGATTCGGGCTGGTAGGTCATGCTCTCGAAATTTGTGATGCCAGTAAGGTGAGTTTAAAATTATCCCTAAATGCACTGCCTCTCTTATCTGGCGCTGAGAAATATGCCGTCCAGGGCGTACTACCCGGAGGCTGTAAAACCAATCAGAAATATTATCATCCACGCGTGAATATGCTTACACAACCGGATTCACCCAAAAATTGGCTGCTCTACGACCCCCAAACAAGCGGCGGGCTACTCATCTGTGTCCCGGAAGATGTCGCTAGTGAGCTATTACGATCCTTGGACAAGGCTGGTATTCTGGCAGCAATGATCGGCAGCTTCATCCCACAGAATTCAACATGCCCTGAGATAATTGTCGCGTAAGCATTGAATTCTGGAAAAAATAAATCGTTGATTATTGATTATGCCCGGGGATGGAACGACCGGTGGACCTCCCGGAGGTACGAGCTGTCCAG
>MNWS01000040.1 GCA_001872685.1 Fidelibacterota bacterium CG1_02_48_14 | reverse complement strand
GAGCGAGTTTTTCACGAGAGAAAGTCTGACTTAAAATCACAGGCATTTGAATGATCCGGCCATCACAATACTACCATTATATCTATAATTTTAATGCACATAACAACTGGTTGTGATCCATTCTACTCGACAATTTCTCGTGGTCAATTCAAGTTGGCCGCGTCTACCCTTGCCCGGGGAGAACTGATATTTCTGCTTCACGGTATAAAATCCCGGGATGACATATCAACACCGCCCCTTGGTCTGTTTGCGCAAATTGCGCAAATTTATTGAGTGCTGTTCTAAAAGCAATTATATCAGTCATAGCGTCGCTGGTCAGCGTCATTGTTGCCCAATTTTTATGGTTGGACTGAACAAAGCGCTCTCTTACATTCCAATACTCGAATCTGGAATTTGGCTTGGCATTTCAACAGGGGCTGATTTTTTAACTTGGATTTGAAAGCGTAAAACTGGGGTCAGCTTCAATGAAATCCTCTCGGTTCAGACTAGAAATTACTTTCCCTGTTTTAATTTTTCTGACGATTTCCGTGATTATGGTTTTTGTTTGGCAATTCCTCCGGGATCAGGAGAAAAAAGAGATCCTTGCCAAAACGGAACTGGTTTCCAGTCAAATCCAATCTCACTTCGAAGACCGTTTTGAATCCCACCTGGAGATTATCAAACTCATCCGGCGCGAATGGCTGAGTAATAAATTCGAAACAGAAGCCCAATTTCGCGCTACCGTTTTGCCGCTAACCAGCACATTCTCGGGGTTTCAAGCATTAAACTTTGTGGATGCCATTGGCAAAATTCGTTGGGTTTGTCCTCAGACCGGAAATACTAATATTCAGGACCGGGACCTCCACAATCACCCCACAGCCGGGGCAACATTCGTGCTGGCCGAACAGTCCGGTACCGATTGCATCACTCCGGTTGTTGAACTCTGGCAGGGTGGAATTGGCTTCGCGACCTACTTCCCCATTACAATGGATGGTCAACGACGCGGGTATCTCAATGGCGTCTTCAAGATCAAAGAATTTATCAACACCATTTTCAAAGAGGGCATACTTGATAATTTTGCAATCGCGCTCGAAGAAAACGGCCGGGAAATCCTGCAATTCACCGACGACACCGAAATGCAGAACCAGACTCTGTTTGTCAGAACGAATATCGCCCTCATGGATCGCAAGTTGACACTGGTACTCTACCCTCTGCCGAAATTGATCCAATCAACCCAATCTTATGCCAATCAGATATTTATCATCGTGAGTATCCTCCTTGCGGCCATTTTCTCCTATCTGATCCATGTCCTGATGAAAAGTCAGCACACGCTCCGGGAAAGCGAGGAAAAATACCAGTCACTGGTAGAGCATTCCCCAGACGCCATCCTTATCCATTTTAAGGGCATTATCAGGTTCGCGAATGTGGGCGCTGTGAAACTGTTCGAAGCCAGAAATGTGCAAAGCTTAATCGGCAGAAAGATCCTTGATTTCGTTCATGCGGATTACCAACCCATTGTCATGGATCGAATAAAAAAAGTAGAGGGGGAAGCCGACGCGCCATTAATCGAAGAAAAGCTCATCACCGTTAAGGGAAGAACTTTTTTTGCGGAAGTTAATGCGGTACCAATTGTCGTCGCTGGTGAAAATGGCGTTCAGGTAATTGCCCGGGATATTTCCAGCCGGAAGAAAAAAGAGTCGATTCAATCGGTACTATATGGCATTTCCAAGGCTGTTAGTTCAACATCGAACCTGCAGGAACTTTACCGGGAAATTCATACACAATTATCCCAGGTGATTGACACCACCAATTTTTACATCGCGATTCTGGATGAAGAGCACAATCGTCTGGTATTTCCATATTTCATTGATGAAAAGCAATCAAATCTTGAGCCCCTCGCTCTTCCAAGTATGAGTCTTTCAGAATATGCTATCCGGACCGGAAAATCCCTTTTTCTCCGGCAAAATAATGTGGATGAAATGGTTAAGCAGGGGTTGATAGATCCGGTATATCTTGACCACTTATTTAAAATTTGGCTGGCGACACCACTCTCCTATCAGAATAAAATTATTGGCGTACTCGTCGTTCAGAGTTACTGCGACGAAGACCTCTACGTTGACGAGGATCTGGAGATTTTGAACTTTATCTCCGAACAAATCGCTGCCGCCATCACGTTTAAGCAATCTGAACTCGAGCAAATCGAGCTTCAGACCCAATTGATCCATTCTCAGAAAATGGAATCTGTCGGACGGTTGGCTGGTGGTGTGGCACATGATTTTAATAACATGCTGGCCGTGATTTTGGGACACAGTGAATTGGCGTTGGATAAGGCTGAACCTGATAGTCCATTGAGGAAGCATCTTGAGGAAATCCTGGCCGCCTCCACGCGTTCGGCAGAAGTCACCCGGCAGTTACTCGCATTCGCCCGAAAACAGACCGTGACGCCAAAAGTCATTGACCTGAATGAGGCCATCGGCAACCTGCTGAATATGTTACGCCGGCTTATCGGTGAAGACATTGAGTTGGTCTGGCGCCCCCAAAGCATGGCTTGGCGAATTAAAATTGATCCCTCCCAGATTGATCAGATTCTGACGAATTTCTGTGTCAATGCCCGGGATGCCATTGATGGTGTTGGGAGAATTACCGTTGAAACTTCCCAGGTGACATTTGATGACGCTTTTGTCACCAAACACACGGGATTTTCGCCAGGCGCTTATGTGATGCTGGCCGTCAGTGATAATGGGAAGGGAATGGACTCTAAAACCCTGGATCACATTTTCGAGCCATTTTTTACCACGAAGGGAATGGGACAGGGAACTGGTTTGGGATTGGCGACCATTTATGGGATCGTCAAGCAAAATAATGGCTTTATTAATGTCCAAAGTGAACCGGATCAGGGAACGCGATTTAATATTTATCTCCCACGGTACACCGGGAAAACAAATTCAGAAACTCCCCCAAAAAACTGACTCGGTTCAGTGCCGTTTTTTTCTCCAGACTTCCTTACGAAGTTTCTCTCGACTGATTTAGCCTTCAACATTGAATTTGATGCTCTTATTTCTGTGAAAATATTGTACACATTAATTGATTATTGATTTAAGTTCGAATCAAAGTTTTTTAAATATTGTTGCAAAGACTGAAGATTGGAAGCTCAACTTTCTTTGGTCAATTTTGCTTAGCATGTTCATCCCTGACCTATGGTTCAGGCACACGAATTCAACAAATGTAAGCACAAGGTGGGAATGATGATGAAACGCGTACTGGTATTGCTTTCCATTTCATTTTTTTGCTTCTGGAACTGTTCTACAGACAAAGACAAGGACAAAAATCAGCCAGAAAAGATTAGCCAGCAGGAAACCTCACAGGCCATACAAAAAAAGTTGGGGCAGAAAATTGACCTGAATTCAGTGGTCGTAAAAACACCTCCGGCTATAATTCGCTCAACAGAACCCATCATCCTTACATTCATCAAGCCCATCGTTCCAAATCACCTCATAAATACGACCCTTCAGGAAAACCCCTTCACATTTCAACCTGATATTCCCGGATCGGCAACCTGGCGTTCAGGACAAGAATTACGATTCATACCCGATGTGACACTCACCGGTGGCCAAGTGTATCAGGGCGTGTTAGATGGGGAAATACTCATGGGAGATCCTGGCAAAGGGCAGACAATCAACTTTCAGTTTAAGGTCGCCGAACAGGAGGTCATGCTCCTGGAGGGTGATTTTGAACCGACCAGTAATGACCAAAATACGGTAATCTATAAAGGATCCATTAGCTTTGCCCAGGCGGTAGATGCCAATTCGGTGGCCAAAACGCTGACCTGTACCGTTGGCGGCCGCAAGGTGATCGTGACCGTCGCACCTGACATTTTGGAAAACAAAATCAAGATCGAAACAGCTCCGATCCTACGCAAAATTAAAGGCCAGAATGTGGAATTCGCACTGCCGACGGCTTTTACTGCCGATCAATTTGGGTGGAAATCCCTGATTTACCTGCCCGGGGCCGACCAATTCCATGTGCTTTCAAACAATGAGCGTGAAGGCGGTACCCCAGATCAGTTGGGTTATGTTTTTCGATTTACGGACTACATCAAAACCGACATGGATCTCTCGGGATTCGTTACCGTCACCCCTGATCCCAACTACAAGGTTCGTATTTCCGGGAAAAGCATGTTTCTGGAAGGTGGCTTTCAGGTTGGCCAGGAATATAAAGTAACCATCGCCGCCGGATTACCCGGGGCTGCAGGACAAAAATTACAGGACCCTTACACCACCCACATTAGCTTTCATAATGTTAACCCGGAAATTCAATGGCTCTCGAAGGGGGTATATCTCCCATCTGATAACCATTACAAGCTTCAATTTAAATCCATCAATGTTCGGCGAGTCAGTATTCAGGTGCATGAAATCACTAAATCTAACCTGGGTTTCTTTTTACAGAATAATGCCTCACTCGACCCTGAATCAAAAAACAACGATTATTATTATCGGAATCGCGAGCAGTATTCTGATTTGAACCGGGTTGCCGAGGTGATCTATCACCAGCGCAATGACATTACAACGGTACAGAATCAGTGGATCAAAACCGAAATTGACCTCTCCTCCGTTTTTCAAGACAAGGCTGGTTCCGTCTTTGTCGTGACCCTCAAATTCGACAGTAACGACCTGTGCGGCGAATGCACCAACTCGAAAGACGATCTTAGCGCTGGGAAAATCTACTTCTCCAAGCAGAATTATTACGAAAATCCCTGCAGCGGCGGTTACTACTATAAAAATGGGTCGTTGAGTAAGCTCCTGATCTCCACCGACGTCGGACTTACCCTAAAACGAATGGATCAGGATAAACAGATCGTACTGGTTACCGACCTGCTCGCAGCGCGCCCCATGTCTGGCGTTAAATTGGGATTGTATAATTATCAGAATCGACTACTGGAAACGCAAACCACCGATAAAAATGGTGAGGCGCACTTCACCCAACAAAAGGGCTTCCGTTTCTATGGTGAGACCTCAAAAGGAATCGCCATGTTGCGAATGGATCACAAAGCATGGGATTTGACGCGATTTGATGTGGGTGGCGTCCAGGAAAGCCGCCAGGGGATTGATCTGTTTACCTACACGGATCGAGGTGTCCATCGACCCGGCGACACCATCTATCTTTCGGGAATTGTTCGACTTGAGCGCAATGTGCCTCCGGGGAATTTTCCGGTTTATTTGGATTTATACAATCCGAAACACCAGGCCGTCACCACCTCCAGAACAAATTGCGACCAAAATGGCATGTTTAATTTTTCACTCCCATTAGATCCCAACGCAGAAACGGGTGAATGGCAGGCGCAACTGGTAATTGGTGGTAAAAAATTCGTTAAAACACTGAAAGTCGAGGCTGTGAAACCCGTCCGTTTAAAGACGGAGCTAACTTTTCCTGAGAAGATATTTGCCAGCGATTTGAACATAACGGGGCAGGTTAAGACCAGGTTTTTATTTGGTCAACCTGCTGCTAATCTGAATTATAAGGTAGATGCTCATCTTCAAAGTATTCCGCTCAAACTTAAAGACTGGATCGGATTCACATTTCAGAGTCCTTTTAACAAATTTGCCCCCCGGGATATTAGCCTGAAAACCGGCAGATTGGATTCCAATGGCATCGCCTCAATCAAATATCAACTCACCGAAGTTACCAAAGCACCGGGACCGGTCCTCGCGCGAATAAAATCCCGTGTAAATGAAGAGGGCGGCGATTTTCAGGAACAGACAACATTCTCCACCATCTATCCGTACCCCCATTTTGTCGGTGTAAAAGGCACCTTCCGGTACAACCGGATTCGCGTAAATGAAGCCTATAAATTGCCTGTCGTTGTGGTTGACCCGGAGGGTAACGCCGTGCCGAACCAGCGTATTCGTGTCAGGCTATACTTGAATAAACAGTGGTGGTGGTGGCATTACGACAACAGGGATCGTAAGGACTTCACCTCCAGCAATACCACCTATCTGGTGAGTGAATCGGTTCAAACTTCGGGTAACGAGCCCGTGGAATACGCATTAAAACCTGAAGATTATGGTCAACATTTTCTGGAAATCACTGATCTGGAGAGTGGTCATACAACCGGGCTGTTCTTCTATGTATCCGACTGGGGCGCCAGGCCGGATCAGGAAGCCGGAGATCCGACTGCCAACCAACTCGAGCTGGAACTTGATCGGGAGAAATATGAACCCGGGGACCTGGTAACGGTCACTTTTGAGTCACCCGCCGAGGGTATGGCCTGGCTCAGTGTGGAGCAAAACACGAAGGTCCTTTTAACCGAGTGGAAACCCCTCCAGGGCGGTCATACCGCGTTCACCTTCGAGGTTACCCCGGAAATGTTGCCCAACTGCTATGTCAGTATCAGTATGATCCAACCCCATGGCCATTCGGAAAATGATCTCCCCATCCGAATGATCGGAATCAAGCCAGTGTTCATCGAAGAACCTGAATCGCATCTGGATCTACGATTGGATTCTCCGGACAAATTAGCGCCGGGGGAAGACTTTACCATGCGACTCACCTCCCATGCGGATCAACCGGCATCCTATACGGTAGCCATTGTTGATGAAGGCTTACTAAGCCTGACCGGCTTTGAAACCCCGCAACCGTGGCAACATTATTTTAAAAGGTTGCTGCTGGCAGTCAAAACCACGGATAATCTGGATGAAGTATTAGGAACGCTTTTCCCAGACATGGATAAATACCTGTCAATTGGCGGTGATATGGCGATGATGATGGCTGATCGTGATATGACACGCCTGAAACGGTTAGACCAGAATGACACCCAACGCTTCAAACCGGTGGTGCTGTTCCAGGGACCCACCATCATTGAGCCAGGGGAAATCCAGAACATCAAATTCACCATGCCGGACTATATCGGAGAAGTACGCGTCATGCTGATTGGCACAGCCGGCGACGCCTACACCACAATTGAAAAAGACATTCCTGTGAAACAACCCCTGATGCTGCTCACCACCATTCCCCGGGTGGTGCGGCCATTGGATGAATTCAATGTGCCGGTTTCCATTTTTTCCGCAGACGCTTCGATTGATACGGTTCAGGTTCAGCTTGTTGTCTCACAGAATCTGACGGTGTTGGGCGTGCAACATCAGACCGTTGTTTTTTCGAAAAAAACAGGTGAAAAAGACATCCATTTCACATTGCGGGTGGGTGAATATCTGGGTTCAGAATCCATCACGATCTCAGCAAAAAGTGCCACTTATAGCTCTCAAAACACCACCAACTTGCCCGTGAGTGCGCCGAATCCTTTCTATACACAGGTTACTGAGAAGGAACTTGTCCGGGGGAATCCGGTCATTTTTTCGCCTCAAAAAGTTGGATTGGAGGGTTCCAATAAAGCACAAATCAGCATATCGCGTATCCCGGATATACAGTTGGATGATCGGATCAGCCAATTGATTCGCTATCCCTATGGCTGTATCGAACAAACCACCTCATCGGTTTTCCCGCAAATTTATCTGCCTTACCTGACAGATATGAAACCCTATCAAAAGCAGATGTCCTCAGATATGGTCAATGCCGGGATCGCCCGGTTGGCACATTTTCAGACCGCCGGGGGATTTTCCTATTGGCCGGGTCAAAGTCAGACTTCTGAGTGGGGCACCAATTATGCGGGTCATTTCCTCATAGAAGCGCGGCGATTGGGTTACGCCGTCCCTGCCCGACTTTGGGATCATTGGCTGAAAATCGCTCAGAAAAGTGCTCGTCGCGTAGATGCAAAAGACCATCGGCCGCAGACCTATCGCTTGTTCCTGCTGGCATTGGCCGGTCATGCTGACGATGGCGGGATGAATCTCGTCCGTGAGAATTACCTACCAAACCTCGATCCGCTATCTCGAAGGTTTCTGGCGGCAGCGTATCACCTCGCCGGGAAAAAGGATATTGCCGCACAGATCGATGAGTCAGCCCCGACCATACGGAACGACCGTGAGTTGGGACTCACCTGGGCTTCACCCATCCGCGACATGGCATTAATGGGCTACCTTGCTCTGAAAATGGATGATGTTCTCACGTCAGGCAGAGTCTTGCAGAATGTGGCGAAACAGTTCCGCCCGAATCATTGGTACTCGACACAGGAAACGGCCATGAGTCTTTTGCTCATTGGAAATTATTATGAGAAAGTGGCAGTGCCGGGAAACCAAATCACCTTCAAGCTCCAAATAGGTAGCGAGCCTGCGCAAGCCCTGACACTCACCGCACCTCAAACAACCATCCCCTTGGAGAATGCCTGGGGCAAGGATGTCACATTAACAACAGACGAGGCGAGTCCGATTTTCCTCGCACTTTATGAAGAAGGCATTCCCCTGGACGATCGCATTAAAACCGAGTATAACGGCATCGAATTAAAGCGCAATTTCTATTCGGAAGAGGGGTTACCGATTGATGCCTTTGTGATTGATCAGGGAACACCATTTTGGATTGGATTTAATGTCAGGAGCGTGAACCGGATGACGCTGGAAAATGTCGCCTTATCCTGTGTGTTACCTGCTGGCTGGGAAATTATGAATTTGCGTCTGACGGGTGAAGCGCCACCTGATTGGGTGAAGCGCAATAACGTAACAACGGGTGATTATATGGACATTCGTGATGACCGTGTCAACTGGTTCTTCGACCTGAATACCAATCAGGGTGGAATGAATTTCGCGATTAAGATCAACCCCACCTTTAAGGGGCAATATCGCCTCCCGCCGGTTTCGGTGGAAACCATGTATTCACCTGAATATTTTGCCCGGATCGCAGCCAGTCAGGTGACGGTAAAATAGGGCGAGCAAGATATGGTTAATATGGCGGTATTCACCCACGTCAAAAACGGTTTGGAACCCTCACACCTATGGCCTCCAATGTTGCAGGTTTTCAGCAGGAAATTGCTGGTTATTGGCTTTGCCATCGTCTTTCTGGCCTGGTTATTCTGGCCCATGGCCAAGCCCTTTCCGGATGATTACTCGCAACTGGTACTCTCTTCCGAAGGGAATCTGTTGCGGGTGACACTGGCATCAGATCAGCAGTACCGTTTTCCACCAGCTTCCCAACCACTACCGGAGAAATATCGCCAGGCTGTGTTGGTGTGGGAGGATAAACGCTTTTATCAGCACCCCGGGGTTGACCCTATCGCATTATGCCGTGCACTGGCTTCCAATGTAAAAAATGGCCGCTCAGTCAGCGGCGGCAGCACGATTACGATGCAGGTAGCACGTCTGGCCTGGCCGAAGTCCCGGACCTATTTCAATAAACTCCGGGAAATCTTTACCGTCTTAAAACTGACACTCCATTTTTCCAAAGCAGAAATCCTGCAAATGTATGCCGATCACGTGCCCATGGGTGGAAACTTCGTTGGGGTGAACACCGCCGCCTGGTACTATCTGGGAAAACCTGCCCACCAACTGACCTGGGCGGAAGCCGCGTTATTTGCGGTCCTGCCGAATTCACCAGCCCTCATGAATCTGGAAAAAGATCGACAAAGGTTATATGCCAAGCGTAATCGCCTGTTAAAACGACTGCGGGAAAATGGCGTCATTGATGAAATGACGCTCACGCTGGCAGAACGGGAACCACTACCGCGAAATGCCGGACAATTTCCGTTTATGGCCCCGCATTTCACACAATATGTTCTGAACCAAGCGCCGCATACCGCCGAAATCCGGACTACTCTGAGCAGCAAGCTGCAAGGGACCATTGATCAGTTGGCAGGTAATTATTATCCCCTTCTCGCCAGTAAGGGTATCACCAATTTGGCCGTGCTGGTGGTGGAAACCGGGACGGGTAAGGTGCGTGCCTACTTGGGATCAGCCAACTGGTTTGATGCAACCGCAGATGGACAGGTAGATGGGGTCCAGTCGGCGCGTTCCACCGGCAGTTTACTGAAACCGGTTTTGGCTGCAATGGCACTGGATCATGGTCCCTATACGATGGCATCTCTGCTCCAGGATGTCCCCACCACTTTTGGGACATTCTCGCCCAAAAACGCGGATAAATCCTTCCGGGGAATGGCCAGTGTGGAGCAGATGCTGTTGCACTCTTTGAATATTCCGGCCG
>MNWS01000271.1:9889-37573 GCA_001872685.1 Fidelibacterota bacterium CG1_02_48_14 | reverse complement strand
AATGTGTTGCTCGCCCTTTTCCACCGGAATATCTCGGCCTCCCTTACCGATTACGCAGCCCAGTTCCAATTCATAATCCAGCGCTGTGGTGTTTTTGGGTTTGCGCAAAGGCCATTGATGTCCCAGTAACGCATTGTGGTTGGAGAAGTAGAATACCGGAAACTGATACCATTCTGGTACCATCTCCAGTCCCCGATGGTGGCGGGCTGTTTTGACATGCTGTTCAAAGGCGTAGAAATCGCGAAAACTGGGTGGGTCAGGAATGGGTGGGAAAAGAACGATGTCATCCAGAGCATGGGCAATGGGACGACTGTTCAGGGTCAACCCATACAAGTTGATGGTGGAAAACACCTGTCCCAGCTCCTTTAAAAGCGGAAAATTGAATGTCCAATCGTCCAACAGGTTACGCATGTTTGATGGCAATTCGATGAAATCGGATTTTTTGTGATGATCCTTCAACCAGAACGCTGCACGCATCACATCCACTGCCTGACCCTGACACAGAAATGCCAGACGGGGTTCCATATTGTGGTCGAGAGCGTAAGAGAGTAATTTCATGGGGTCAATTTAACAGGTTGATGAAATAATTACCCGGATTAATTATTCGACCTTATTCGGGCTGCCCTTCGACCCTGCTCCGCGTTGCTTCGCACGGGCAGGCGAGGCTCAGGGAGACGGCCGAAATATGATGCTCTCCCCCTTGTGTCATGCTGAACTTGTTTCAGCATCTTGTTCTATCCAGACCCTGAATCAAGTCAGGGTGACAACTTTGGGATGTACGTGTAATAGATTACAAATTCCCGCGTCGAGCCTGTTCCCGCTCGATGGATTCAAACAAGGCTTTGAAATTTCCTTTGCCGAAACTTTGGGAGCCCTTGCGTTGGATAATCTCAAAAAACACCGTGGGCCGATCCAGAATCGGTTTGGTGAAAATCTGGAGCATGTAACCGTCTTTATCGGCATCCACAAGAATGCCCAATTCACTGAGTATTTTTATGTCCTCATCGATTTTGCCGACCCGACCGAGCAATGCATCATAATAGGATTGGGGTGTTTCAAGGAAATCGACTCCATTTTCCCGTAATTGGCGCACCGTTGTAATGATATCCTTGGTGGCCATGGCGATATGCTGCACGCCGGCACCACCATAATAATCCACGAATTCCTGTATCTGACTTTTCTTCACACCGTCGGCTGGTTCATTAATAGGCATTTTGATGCGTTCATTATCATTGGCCACCACGATGGAGCGGAGTGAGCTGTACTCGGTGGAAATATCCTTGTCATCCACGGTCCAAAACCGGTGAAAATTCAGCACCTCCTGGTACCAGTTCACCACGGGCTCCATCTGTCCGTCAGGCTGATTCCCCACGATATGATCAATGAAATTCAAACCGGTATTCTGTACATCCTTACCATTGACGGCTTCAAAACCGGGTATGAAAATACCATTATAATTCGATCGCTCCACGAAGGTGTGTAGGGTGTCGCCATAGGTTTTGATTGCAGACAACACCACGCTTCCATGGTCATCTGAAATTTTCTCCGGCTCACGGACCGATTCCGCACCGCGCTGTGTGGCATATTCCCAGGCTGCCCGGGCATTGTCGACCCAAAACGCCACATCTTTCACAGCGTCGCCATGTCTGTATAAATGGTCGTTGAGTGGGGATTCCGGTGTTAAGGGGGTGGTGAGTAATAACCGGATTTTGTTTTGTTGTAACAGATAGGAGGTGGCTACCCGGTTCCCTGTTTCCAAGCCCTGGTAAGCCACGATTTTAAATCCGTACAGTTTTTCGTAATACCGCGCTGCCTGTTTGGCATTCCCCACGATAAATTGCACATAGTCGGTGCCATGAATCTGAAAGTCACTCATTTCTTCTTCAAAACCCTTCCCATGGTTGTCAGATTTGTAATGATGATAAAATTCGTCACGCCGGGAATATAAGGTTGGTTGCCCTAGCCAAAAGATTTTTCAGGAAGATGGCAAGTCGTTCAGGAATTGTGAAATTCCAAGTCAAGGGAAGGTGGAGACGGGCGAATTATTATCGACCCGGAGCGGACATGAGGTGGTTGTAAAAAAAATCCGGGGTGAGTCTGGATCAGGCTCGGAGCACTTTTCCCATCTTTTCCAGACAAAACGCATTCTCCTCAGGCAATCCCACCGTGATTCGTACGCAGTTGGGCTGGCGAAAACCACCCAGGGGTCGCACGATCACGCCCTCCATAAGCATTTTTTGCGAAAAATCAGTTGCTAATTCCGGCGCATCGAAGACGATGGTAATGAAATTGGTGACTGACGGGATGTAACGAAGCGCCAGTCGGTGAAAGTCTTTTCGTACAACGCCATACCGGCTTAATTCAATTCTTGCCAGCTGCGAATGGTCGGATGAGAATTTGAATTCAAATTGACGGTCTATATGTTTCCCAAAGTTCATCGGCAAAGAAACAAAACAACGAATTGTCTTGAAAGATTGAATTGTCAAATCGTCTGATAAACCAGGATCGCAGCGTTTTTCCTTAATAAGAAATCTTGCCTGTGGCTTGTTCAGGCAGTCTTGAAAAAAATACATGAAGAATGATTCGAGGGGAGAATGTATTTCAGATAATCATCAGAAACTGAGGATCCTGCCCCTCAAATTTATTAAAAGATGTTGCCAGAAATAATTTGCATAAAAAAGCAGACATGCATAAAATGGATCATATTGGAGCATTACATGTCAAAGACCACAGATAAATGATGCGATATTTCAAAAATATTTGGCTTGGATTTACTGCATTTATCTTAATAGCAAACAGTACAATTCTTGGAAAAACAGAAGCTGAAACGATGTCTTTTTTCAGGCAATATAAAACCGAAATTGAATCAACAGCAGAGATGTTAGGCATCCCCGCATATTTTTTCATCTGTAGTCTATATCCCGAGATAAGGTATAATTATAATGGACTTGACCAATCGATGGATATTCTCTTGGCAAAAACGGGACATGACAGTTCTATAGGGGTTTGCCAAATCAAACTCTCTACCGCCCGCTGGATTAGTGGAGTAGCCCGAAATAAAGATAATCCTTACTACATCAAAGTGTCAGATCACTATTTCCACATTGTTTCAGTTAGTTCACCGCAAGAAACGTTAGCCATATTAATTAATCCGATTCAATCGATTCGCACTGCTCAGTTGCTAATAGCAATGAACTACTATAGGTGGTTAAAAGCTGGAATCGATTTAAAAGACAAAGTGGGTGTACTTGCCACCTTATACAATGCTGGATCAATTGATCGCAATGGGGTAGAGAGAGCGCCTGGCAGGCACCCTAAAATGAACAGGTACGGCGAACTTGCTATGCAATTTTTCGATTCTGATAGTCTTTTAAGCCTCACCACCAAGTAAAGAGATGTTCTAAAACAAAAAATGGAATGAAGGGAAAATCTATGAGAAGTAAACTCTTGTTACGATTTAGTATTGTCATGACAGTGCTAGTATCCGTATTGGTGTATTTTGCCTGCGAAGCCGGAAATAACACAGGTATTTCAAATTCGACAAATCAAAGCACCTTGGATCGAATGGTCACTGAGGATCGAGTACAGTTTTCATTCAATTATGATGATCAGCTTACGGGTGAGGCTATAGTCGAAGATGGTGGGCATCTCTCCTTTGAAAGAGGTAATAATCTTTGGGTCATCTACCTCACAAAGGATAGAGAAGAATCAGCAACATGGTCTTTATCTATCGAACATACCAATTTAGTATCAGGTGCTAGTACACCTCTTAGAACTATTAGAGGTGCAATTGGAACGAGTTGGTCGATTGGGAATGAAATACCCTTTATTGGCGATTTGACCTTGGATAATGAATTTCAGTCATTGGTTGATCCTGTTCTTGACAAAGTGACCGCTGGTGGGTCCGGAGAATGTTGCGTAACATGCAATAATTATTATGGTTCAGGTACAACAACGGCCTGCTCAACCTGTAGAGTGACTATGGATTGTGGTACTTGTTGCGCTGGTTCATGTTGTGAATAGAGTAGAATTTCGTTGAACGCTTTAATTCAGAAAACATGAAGGTGTATTATGGTTAGAATCATATTATCTGCTTTCCTTATTGTAAGTATTTCAATAGGGATGACTGTGACGAATAAAAATGCTGCTTCACCTGATGGCAACCTAATTGAGCACAGAATTGAAATTGCTTTCCTTAAGAATGGTACGGAAGCAGGTCGAACAGTTGTACAGGACGGGGGATATTTTTCATTTCAAAATGGTGATGATTACTTCAAAATCACCGTTCACAAAGTGAAACGATCATCTACTGAGTGGCAATTGGTAGTTTATAATAAGGGTAAAAACATGAATTCCATTTTAAAAATAGGAGAGCTTCACGGCCAGGCTGGAGCCATTTGGAATGTAAAGGAATTGGTTCCCTTGTTTGATGAATTTAAATTCATATCCGTTTCGGAAACACCTGTGAAATAGTACAAACATTATTTTTACTATACAAAACCATAGCAGGGCTCAGGAAAAACTGAGCCCCTATTTTTTTAACCATACAAATTTCTTTGATGGTTGTCCCGCATCAGAGTAGCTGGGAAAGATTTTAATTCAAGCCACGTTCCGCTTTGATCCTGTGTGAGCCCTTATGCCGGAACCCTTTGGTGTCATTGCATAAAGTAATTTTTACGGTGGTCAGCCGTTGCTTTCCCAAGACGAATCTCCGTGAAAAAATCTCCTGCTTCCTCCCATTATCCATATCAGACCACGAGAAACAGACAACAATACAATCAATATATCTAAGGGATCACTAGTGTCGCGTTAAGGATTCTAATTATGCTTATAACCTGTTGTAATATTTTATGTTAGTCGCCAATAATACATTTTTCGATCTGAACATAGCAGAAGTAAAAGCTATTGTGTGTTATTCTATCTATAAAGATAGGATACCGTATGAACCAGACTGTGTTTGCTCAATTTATGGAATTGATACCACGCCATGAGTTCAATAAATGTGTTCGCCGATACCGTGGAAATTACCGGACACGGCACTTTAGCTGCTGGGACCAGTTTTTAAGTATGAGTTTCGCGCAATTCAGTTACCGTGAAAGCTTGCGAGATATTGAAGCCTGTTTGAATGCTCAACCGAATAAGCTGTACCATGTGGGGATCAAAGGCAATGTGTCCATCTCTAACCTATCGCGAGCCAATGAAAACAGGGATTGGCGTATCTATGCTGACTTTGCCCAGGTTCTCATCTCTCAGGCTCGAACACTCTACGAAGTCGATTCTGAATTCGCCCTTGATATAGCAGACACGGTCTATGCCCTGGATTCAACCACCATCGATTTGTGTCTGTCCCTATTCACCTGGGCCAAATTCAGAAAAAACAAAGGTGCTATTAAGCTACATACCCTTTTGGATTTACGCGGCTCGATTCCCTCATTCATCGAGATAACCACAGGTTTGGTACACGATGTCAATATTCTGGATGTCCTAATGCCTGAACCTGGCTCATACTACATCATGGACCGGGGGTATCTTGATTTTGAACGCCTGTATCACTTGAATGAGGAGAAGGCGTTTTTCGTTATTCGTGCCAAGAAAAACATGAAGTTCAGGCGGTTGTATTCCAACCCTGTAGACAAAAAGACCGGACTACGCTGTGACCAGTGTGTCAAACTAACCGGGATTGAATCTTCTCAGCGATACCCTGAGAAACTGAGACGCGTCAAATATTACGATGCTGAACATGACAGACATTTGGTGTTTCTGAGCAATCAGTTTGACATCACAGCCTTAATGATTGCTGAGTTGTATCGAAACCGCTGGAAAATCGAACTATTCTTTAAGTGGATTAAACAGCATCTGAAGATAAAGGCATTTTTTTGTACTTCAGCCAATGCGGTAAAGACGCAAGTATGGATCGCGATCAGTGCATATATTTTGGTGGCCATTGTTAAGAAAAGGCTAAATATTGATTTGACGCTCTACACAATTCTACAAATAATCAGTGTGTCGTTGTTTGAAAAAGTGCCTATTTATCAATTACTTACGGGAACGGAAAATAATAACCCGGAGGAGTGGTCCCCTAACCAGTTGAATTTATGGAACTTCTAACGCGACACTAGTGCTAAGGGATAATTAATACGAGGTTTTGTGGAAACCTGGGACACCGAAAATTATTACCTATCTTTCAACACGTTTTCCATCGCCTTCAGGCAGAAGTTATTCTCCTCCGACAGTCCAATGGTAATTCTCACGCAGTTGGGCTGACGAAAACCACCCAGGGGTCGCACGATCACGCCCTCCTTGAGCATTTTTTGCGAAAAGTCAGTTGCTACTTCCGGCGCATCGAAGACGATGGTAATGAAATTGGTGACTGACGGGACGTAACGAATGCCCCAGTCGGTGAAAGTCTTTTCGTACAACGCCATACCGGCCCGGTTGATGTCCAGACTGCGTTGCAGATAGGCATCGTCATCCAGTGCTGCCAGCGCCGCCGCCTGGGCCGGGATTGACATTTCAAAGGGCAGTTTAACTTTGAACAGGTTGCCGATCAATGTTTCGTGGGCAAAACCATAGCCCACCCGGAGTCCCGCCAAACCGTAAACCTTCGAAAATGTGCGCAGGGTGATGACGTTGTCATAACGATAGTGCATGGAGTCGGGGTAATCCGAAGTGGCTTGAGCATACTCGAAATAGGCTTCATCCAGAATCACCAGCACCCGATCCGGGACATGGGTCATGAATTCGTCAAACTCGGCGGTGGTCACATGCGAACCGGTAGGATTGTCGGGATTGGCGATATAGATAATTTTGGTGTAGTCATTGATCTGCTCGGCCATTGCTGCCAAGTCGTACCGATAATCTTTCATGTTTACCCAATGGACGATGTTGCCCGCTGCTTCCGCTAAAACACGAAATCCAATGAATGACCCAGCGGCTGTGATAATCTCGTCATCATCCAGCAAAAAGGTGCGCATGATGGTGGACATGATGCCTTCGGAACCAGCGCCGTGAATGACATTCTCCAGTTTTACCCTGAATCGCTCGGCCAGCTTCGTTCTCAGCGCGTAACCACTGGGGTCCGGATAGCGATGGCAGGAGGATAGAGCAGCATTGGCGGCGGCGATGGCTGACTGGGGTGGTCCCTGGGGATTCTCATTGGAAGCGAGTTTGATGACATGCTCGATACCATATTCACGCTTCACTTCCTCAATGGGTTTGCCGGCTTGATAAGGATCAAGCGCTCTGATTTTGCGGGGAACAAGTGCCATAAGTAGATGACCTTCGATTTTGCCGGAGTTTACACTTTTGCCAGAGCCTGGTCAAAATCAGTTAGCAGGTCTTCAATATTTTCCAAACCAATACTGACCCGCACCAAACCGTCGGTGATTCCTGCTGCATGACGCTGATCCACAGGGACTTTCGCATGTGTCATTGAAGCCGGATGCTGGATCAATGTGTCAACGGTTCCCAGACTAACGGCTAAAATCATGAGTTGAATGCTGTCCATCATTTTAATTCCGGCATCCAAGCCACCCTTCAATTCGAAGGAGATCATGCCGCCATAACGCTTCATCTGTTTTTTGGCAAGATCGTGACCGGTGTGGGATTCCAAACCCGGATACCAGACTTTTGAAACTTTCGGATGGTTTTCGAGATAGGCGGCGATTTTTTCGGCATTGTCGCAATGACGATCCATTCTCAAGGGGAGCGTTTTCAAGCCCATATTCAGCAGCCAGGCATCGAATGGACTCGGTACACCACCGGTGTTATGCATATTGGAAAGAAGCTCATCCGAAAGGGTCTTGAAATAGGGTGAAACCACCATGCCACCCACCACGACGCCATGACCGCCGATGTACTTGGTGGTGGAATGAATGACCCAATCAGCACCCAATGCTAAGGGTCGTTGGAGGTAGGGTGTTGCGAAAGTATTGTCCACCACCAGCGGCATATTGTGTGTGTGAGCAAGATTCGCGACGCCTTCAATATCAACGATTTCCAGCGTTGGATTGGCCGGGGTTTCGCAATAGACCAGTTTGGCCTCCGGAAATTTGGCGATGGTCTGCTCAAATGCAGCGAGGGTTCCGTGGGCGACCCAAACGACCTTGATATTGTATTTGGTCAGGAGATTGTTGAACAGCCCAACGGTGCCACCATACAAGGAGGATTGAGCGATAATCGTGTCGCCGGGTTTCAATAGAGTGAGCATCAGCGTGGTAATGGCATTCATGCCTGACGAAAATGCGTGGGCTTCAACCGTGAAGTCCGTCTCACCGGCCGCATGCTTCGCCAGAATCAGATCACGACCTTCCAGAGCGGCCACTTTTTCCGAGACAATGGTCATATTGGGACTGCCCATTCGTCCGTAGACATACCCCTCTTTTTCCCCTTTGAAAATCTGGCCACCCTCTTCCGCGCTGGGGAAGGAATAGGTTGAGCTTTGGTAAATTGGCGCCACGTGGGCATTTTGTGAACAGGGGTGTGGTTCGCCGGCATGGATCGACAGCGTGTTAAAACCATAGTTTGGATTCAGGGTTGAAGACTTCATTTTGATTCTTCCGTTGGTTGAATTGGCAGTTGGGTTTTGTGTTTAATGGTTGACAGAATGACCATGGTATGGAGCTGCTGCACACCCGGAATTTCTGTGAGTTTTTGGACGACAAATGTTTCGTAGGCTTCAATGTCACGCGTCGTCACTTTCAGTACGAAATCAGCGGTGCCGGTGACATGATAACATTCCATCACCTCCTCCATGGCATTCACGCTGTCGATAAAACTCAAAATACTTTGCTGGCCGTGCCGCATGAGGGTGACCTGCACAAATGTGAATGTCCCAAAGCCGACTGCCTTAGGATTCACCAGCGTCACATATTTTTCAATAACCCCTTCCCGCTCCAGTTTTTTGACGCGCTCCAGTGTTGGTGATGGGGAAATCCCAACGCGTTGAGCCAATTCGCGATTCGTAATTCGGCTGTTTGCCTGTAATTCATTGAGGATTTGTGCGTCAGCGGTATCGATTTTCATTGCGTGATCCAGTCGTTTAACGGGATTATATTCTATAGAAAGTTACTTTCAAAGCATAATCTCCTGTTAATGGCAAACATCACGGAGAATGCTATAAACAGAACTCTATTTGTCATATATAAGGTTGTGGTCTACTGGTGATGTGCTATTTTACAGCCATCTCATAACATGGGAATGAAATGTTAGTAAGACGAAATAAGCGAAATTGATAGATTAAAGAGGGGAGTAAGAAATGTCATATATCATTGCTGAACCTTGCCTGGGTGTCTGTGACACGGCGTGTGTTGATGTCTGCCCGGTAGATTGCATTCATGGTCCGGACGACCCCACCGGCAGTGGTGCCGAGGTGGGAAAATTGAAATCGCTGGAGGGCAAGCAACTTTACATCGATCCGGATGAGTGTATTGATTGTGGTGCCTGCGAGCCCGAATGTCCGGTAACCGCCATTTTCGAAGAGAGCGATCTTCCGGCTGAATGGCAAAAATACAAAGAAATCAACGCAGCCTTTTTTCGGTAAATATTGCCGGTAAAATGGTTGACGATGTAGGAGATAGAACGATAATGTCTGAAGATATTTTAATACAAAACGAACCAACGGCAACGAGCTTCATGGGACCAGTTGCTCTGAGTGAAGCCGCTGCTGTACAATTCCGGAAAAAAATGGCCAGCGAGAACAAAGAGGGCTGGGGCATTCGCGTGGCTGTGCAGGGAGGCGGTTGTTCCGGTATGAGCTATTTCATGGAGTTGACGGAAACACCACAAGCTGAAGACAAAGTCTTTCAATCTCAGGGTCTTCAAATTATTTGCGATATGAAATCATGGTTTTATTTGCGGAATATGACCATTGATTTTGATGATGACCTGTTGATGGGAGGCTTCAGATTTCATAATCCCAATGCGAAATCATCCTGCGGCTGTGGGACAAGCTTCTCCGCATAAAGTCATTTTTGGGGTACCGGATTTAATTCAGATCACCAATCACGGAATCCGAGGGGACGACCGGCTGTTAAACTGAAATCGCGCTTGAATAATTTTGAAAAGGTTGCATATTGCATCTATGCGTTCCGAAAATACGAAAACTAAGGTCTTGTTCCTGTGTACGGGCAACTCCTGTCGCTCACAAATGGCAGAGGGTTTACTGCGCTGGATGGGGAACAGCAAATATGATGTTTACAGCGCCGGGGTAGCACCCTCCCGTGTTCACCCCATGTCAATCCTCGTTATGCAGGAGTTGGGTGTGGATATTTCAGGCCAGAGTTCCGATTTGGTTGATGACTATTTGGATATGGGCATTGACATAGTGATTTCAGTCTGTGATCATGCCGCTCAAAATTGTCCTGTATTTCCCGGCGGCGTCGAACGTATTCATTGGAGTATTGAGGACCCGTTTCATGGTTGGAGCGTCGAAGAGCGCTATATTCCCCGGTATCGCAAGACCCGCGATGAATTACGAGCCAGAATTGAGGGATTTTTGCAGGCTCGTGTACCTCACCGACGAACAGAATTGACCTGATCCATAATGAATATTGAGAAATGATCAGTCCGGTATGACGATGACGATGACGATGACGATTCACTATTCCGGATTGGAAACCATTGTCGGACCGATGTTCGTAGCAACTCATGACGCCGGTGTCTGCGCGCTCCAATTCGGTGCCAATGCAGAAGAGGATCTGGTTTACTATTTGGCTAAAACCTATCGTTCTGCTGCGATTATTCCTGATCAATCGGGGAAAAACGCCGAAACGATCAAGCAGTTAAAAGAATATTTCGCGGGAACGAGACGAACCTTCGAATTGGAATTAGCGCCGGTTGGCACAGCATTTCAACGCAAGGTCTGGTCCACGCTGGGAACCATTCCCTATGGCGAGACGCGCAGTTATGCCGATGTTGCGGCTCTCACAGGAAATCCCAAAGCCTGTCGTGCGGTGGGCAATGCGAACAATAAAAATCCTATTTCGGTGATTATTCCCTGCCACCGCGTCATTGCCGCGGATGGCACGCTGGGCGGTTATGGCGGAGGTGAAAAATTCAAAATGATGCTGCTGAACCACGAATGCGCACGCTACAAAACCTGAGTACCTCAACCCTTTTCTACTTTTCTACTCTTCTACTTCAGTATTTCTATCACAACAGATTCGAAGCCAATTCCGCCAGGGGTGACCGCTCACCTTTTTCCAGATTGATGTGGCCATAAACGCGTTGCCCTTTGAATCGGTCAATCAGGTATGAAAGTCCATTCGACTGGCTGTCTAAGAATGGATGGTCAATCTGATAAATATCGCCGGTGAAAACAACCTTGGTGCCCTCGCCGGCCCGGGTAATGATGGTTTTGACTTCGTGCGGGGTGAGATTTTGAGCTTCGTCCACAATAAAGAAAATCTTTTGCAAACTGCGCCCGCGAATATAGGTCAAGGGTGAAATCACCAATTTTTCCTCTTCCACCATTTTATTGATTTTATCAAACTCACCTTTGTCATGCAGGAATTGATTTTGGATAACCTTCAGATTATCCCACAGGGGTTGCAGATATGGGTCAAGTTTGGATTTGATGTCGCCGGGTAAAAATCCCATATCCTTGTTGCTTAAAGGAACGATGGGTCGGGCTAAAAATATTTGTCGAAAATTCATCCGCTGTTCCATGGCGGCAGCGAGTGCCAGTAATGTCTTTCCGGTTCCGGCCTTACCACTCAGCGTCACCAGTTGTATCTCCGGATTACCCAACAAATCCATCCCAAACAATTGTTCTGCATTCCGGGGTGTGATACCGTAGTAGGTGCGTTTTTCGACTCTCACCAACTTAGCAAGATTAGGGTTGTAAATCGCCAGCGCAGATTTCTGTCCATTTTTCAGGATGTAATGGTGCCAGGGAAAGGGCTCGTCCTCCAGACCAACATCTTTATAGTCCAATTGAAACGGATCCTCGTAGAGTTTATCAATCATTGCGGATGGCGCGGAATCCAGAAGTGTCTTCCCCGTGTACAACTCATCAATATTTTTAATCTTGTCCGTGCTGTAATCCTGGGCTTCAACACCCAGCGATTTGGCTTTCATCCGAAGGTTTACATCCTTGGTCACCAACACGACCTTGCGATTTTTGTCCTCACGGGAGACCAGAATGGCTGCGGCCAGAATGCGGTGATCAGGGGTGTCTTCCCGAAAAGCTTGTTGGATTTCAGGAATCTTGAAATTCCCTACCAACACGCGCAACATGCCACCTTCCTCGGTCAGCTTCAGTCCTTTCTCAAACAATGAATCCCCTGACATACGGTCCAATTCACGAACAAATTCCCGAGCCTGAAAATTGACCGAATCACTGCCTTTTTTGAACTGGTCCAACTCCTCCAGAACTGTGATGGGGATGACCACGTCATTATCTTGAAACTGGTAAATGCAATTGCTGTCATGGAGAATCACATTCGTGTCGAGTACAAAAATTTTCTTCACAATCGTGTCCTTTCTGATACCGCAGAGAGGCGGTTATTTCATTTTGAAACCAGGTAAATCGCCCGTCGCTTGAAGTTGATGATACAATTCTTGACGCATTTGGGTAAAAAATGTCAACGCTTCCGGGGTTTGGAAATCAGGATAGGTCCAGGAATGCGTCCGCCAACCGGTCCGTGAGTATGTGAGCGTTATTTCAGCAAAGAGCCCATGCTCCAGGTAGATCCGGTGCGTGAAATTTTTGGTGGTGTACAAAACGAGTTTGTCTAATGTCAGGTAACCGGGGTCGAGATTAATCGTGCGGTTGCCATTTTCCCGAAACTGATCTTCAATGTCGGCTGTGAAAAACTTGAATTGATTCATATCTGCCACCGATTTGACTCCCCGAAACGCAAGAAACTGTTTGCGTAATTCTGTCCCCATCTCGTTTTCATAATACTGCGTAAATGTACTCACGGTATAAGGGGTTGACGCGCTCTCAACCTCCCCGAGCAGTGGTTTGAGCAATTTTTGTGTCTGAATTAATTCATCATCGGAGTGCGCCATCACCGCACAGAATGGTTTAACCGGGAATGGCGGACCGAATTGACGCATTAAATTTGGCCGTTTTGGCTTGGCGTGATGATCACGTCAGCTTGTGAACATTCTGCAGGCGTTGAGTCAACCATGGTAGCCCCAATGTAATCAAATCTCAGACCAAATTGAAGGACTGAAGCTGTGGTCAATGGATTTTCAATCGAACTTTAAATAGTTGGATGGTGTTTTTCATCGCCACAAAAATTTAAAGACAGTTAGGAAAATGCCGATACTAACCAACAAGACGATGCGATGATGGTTGACATTTTCATTTGATGCTTCCGGTAGGGTTATAAATTGCACGCGGTTACACAGAGGTGAAACGAAGGAGGTTTCGTGACGATGAACAATGGTTTGGTGAACCAGGATCAATTGCAAAATCTATTAGCGCAGGTTGACCCTGCGGTGAAAACATACATTGACGGACTTAAGTTTCAGATTGAACGGCTGGCTGACATCGGTTACGCACTCTCAGCGGAGCAGAACCTGCCCAAGTTGCTGAATACAATTATTGAAGAGGGCATGCGTATCACCAATTCGGATGGTGGCACGCTTTATTTGAGTACTGAAGATAGCCGGCTACGATTCGAGATTATGAAAACACGCTCCCTGGGGACGGATATGGGTGGCATTAGTGCGACTCCGGTTCCGGACTTCATTTATCCGGTGAAATTGTACGATCAGGAGGGTAAACCCAATACCCACAATGTTTCGGCGTATGTGGGGTTGACTGGGGAAACGCTGAATATTCCTGATGCTTACGAAAATGAGGAGTTCGACTTTTCCGGTACAAAGGGTTTTGATAAAGCGCACGGCTACCGCTCCCAATCGTTTTTGTGCATGGCCATGAAAAATCATGAAAATGATATTATTGGCGTGTTGCAGCTCATCAACGCTCAGGACGCAGATTCCCACCAGATCATCCCCTTTAGCGCTGAAAAACAAAAATTGATCGAATCCCTGGCCTCACAGGCAGCGGTGGCGATCACCAATGTGCGATTGATCCAGGACCTGGAAAATTTGTTGGAGTCATTCATCCAACTCATCGCCGACGCCATCGACGAAAAATCGCCCTACACTGGCGGGCATTGCTCTCGTGTACCGGTGATTTCCATGATGTTGGCTGAAAAGGTTCACAATGTCAATTGGGGACCACTTGAATCGGTGACGTTTACTGAAGCAGATATGCACGAGCTTCGGATCGCAGCGTGGCTTCACGATGTGGGTAAAATTACCACACCAGAGTATGTCGTGGATAAAGCCACCAAGCTGGAGACCATTTACGATCGCATTAAAGAGGTTGAAATTCGATTTGAAGTGCTGAAGCGCGATGTGGAAATCGAATATCTGCAGCGAAAAATTGACCTTCAATCACAAGATGAAGTCCTCCTCGCTGAGCTCGAAAGTTGGAAAAAGGTTGAGCTGGAGAAGTTGAATGATGACCTGGGATTTATCCAGGTAGCCAATATTGGTGGTGAGTTCATGGCGCCGGAAAAACAGGAGCGTGTGAAACAGATCGCCGCTCGGACCATTGTAATTGATGGCAACTCGAGTCCCTTACTCACCGAGGAGATGGTTTTCAATCTTAATATTCCGCGTGGAACGCTTTCGAATGACGAACGCGAAATCATTAATAATCACATCGTTGTCACCATTGATATGCTGGAAAAACTGCCCTTCCCGAAAAAATTACGCCGCGTGCCGGAGTTTGCAGGTGGTCACCATGAAAAAATGGATGGCACCGGCTACCCGCGTGGTTTGAAGGGTGACCAAATGTCCATCCAGGCTCGCATCATGGCTATCGCTGATGTTTTTGAAGCACTCACCGCCACCGATCGCCCATACAAAAAAGGCAAGTCGCTGTCTGAAGCGCTCAAAATCATGGGATTTATGAAAAAAGACCATCATCTTGACCCTGAATTGTTCGATGTTTTTCTGCGGGAAGGTGTTTTTCTGGAGTACGCTCAGCAGTACATGGGTAAAGAATACATCGACGAAGTAGATATTGAGCCCTTATTGGCAATACAGCCGAAGGGGTGAGTGTAAAAGCTTCATCGTTGAATGGTTTGTCCGGTAGGACTTTCATAGCAATAATTTCTTTGTTTTGCTCAGACCATTGAGTAATTTTACTCAGACCATTGAGTAAAATGTAAATATGTTTCAGCGTCATCAATACCAGACACTTGCTTCGAGATTGGAAAATGAACCGCGCCGGTTTGTTCAGGTTCTCTTTGGTCCGCGCCAATCCGGGAAAACCACTCTGGTTACCCAATTCACCCAACAAACCCACCAATTAACCCATTATGCTGCTGCTGATGCTGTCAGTATATCGGGTCAAACCTGGATCAGTCAACAATGGTCCATTGCACGCCTGAAACTCAAACAGAGTACTGGAAAAGTAGTAGTTTTGATTCTTGATGAGATTCAAAAAATTGAGAATTGGAGTGAATCCGTAAAACTTGAATGGGATAGCGATACACGCAATGCGATCAATTTAAAAGTTGTACTCCTAGGCTCTTCCCGGTTACTCCTGCAGCAAGGATTGACAGAATCCATGGCGGGTCGGTTCGAAACAATCTATATGGGCCATTGGTCATTCGATGAAATGCAAACAGCGTTTGATTTTTCCCCGGAACAGTTTGTATGGTTTGGGGGATATCCAGGCGCGACAACCTTAATGGACGATGAATCGCGCTGGCGTCAATTTGTTTCGGATGCCCTGATCGAGACCAGCATTTCCAAAGATATTTTAATGCTTACAGCTGTCGCGAAACCTGCCTTAATTCGGCGCCTGTTTGAAATTGGATGCCATTATTCAGGACAGATTCTTTCTTACACGAAAATGTTGGGTCAACTGGCAGACGCAGGAAATACAACGACCCTGGCAAACTATTTAAGGCTGCTGGATACGGCGGGATTGCTAGGCGGAATACAGAAATATAGTCCAAGATTGATTCGCCAGCGCGCCTCAAGCCCAAAATTCATGGTTCACAACACTGCGCTGATTACTGCGCAGCAAAATCAACCCTTTCAGACAATACTGTCAAATCCCGAACAATGGGGCCGGTGGGTGGAATCGGCAGTGGGTGCGCACTTATTGAACAGCAGCATCAGCTCAAGTTTTAAATTGTACTATTGGCGTGATCGGGGTGATGAGATTGATTTTGTGATGAGTGTTGATGACAGAATTATCGGGTTAGAAGTTAAAAGCGGCCGAACCCAAACCAGCTCAGGAATGGCGGCTTTTGGGAAACAATTTAGTCCGGATAAAACCTATCTGATTGGTGATACTGGACTGCCTTGGCAGGAGTTTTTATCGCTTGACCCAATGGAATTATTCTGATCGTCAATATATGGTGATTACGGTCCCTTTAACCCGAAAACTGCTTTCAGTGATCCGGCAACTTGCGAAAAACTGATGGGACCGATTCATTCGGCGAGTAGCAAACCGGATTCCCCTGTTTACAATCAGCCCGCCGCTGAGTGCCATTTCGACCGATTACTGGACCTATTTAGTCAAGGTATAAAGGACGAATATATGATCATCGCTGAAACCCAACGAATCATCCTACGGGAATTCGAGCTCAATGACGCGCCCGCCATGTTTCCTATGGATTCCGACCCGAAAGTCCTGAGATTTATTGGTACACCACCCTTCACGGAACTCAGTCAAACCGAAACAGTCATCGAATTCGTCCGCAGACAATATCTTGAAACCGGGTTTGGTCGGCTGGCAGTTGTACTGAAAGCCACCGGTACTTTCTTAGGTTGGGCGGGGATCAAACTGGAACGGAGCCCGGTTAACGGACATCGCGATTTTTACGATCTGGGTTACCGGTTTTTACGGGAATACTGGGGTTATGGATATGCCACTGAAGCAGCCCGGGCGAGTTTAGCGTACGGATTTCGTAACAAAGGTCTGACCGTGATCAACGCCTCAGTGGACGCAGCGAATGGCGCATCCATTCGCATCCTGGAAAAACTCGGGATGTCCCGGCTGGAAGAATTCATTGAGGACGATTGCTTACAGTATTGGTATGAAATCAGGACCGAATCATTCATGTAAAATTTTATCGCGCCGATTTGTACTTACATGTGTCATCTGCGCGTGGAAAGTCGACAAGCATCCTGGTCGGACCAAAAACATTCTCATGACATTTTTTAGTTAAATTCGTCAGCCCGTCGTGATCCTGTGAAGAGATTCGGAAAGTCGACTTGATTTACCACCGAATGATCTGTGGTTTGACTTAAAAAAAAGCGAGCCCCTTTCGGAGCTCGCCATCGCAAGGGTAAGCGCGATTGAAAATCAAATAAAAAAAATGATCTCTACTTTAATGAAAACAACAGATTGCCACGGGAATCACTTTCCACCGTCAGCTTCTCTTCCCGTTGTAGCCAGCCAATGGCGGCGGCAACATCATCCCGCTTAGCGCCTGTGGCTTTCATCAGTTTGGTTAGACTCTGGCCTGGTTCAGCTTGTAATGCGCGCCAAATCATACCTGCGATTGTTCCTATATCTTTCATGTGGTGCTCTCTTTTTCTGCTCAGGTTTTCCGGTTTTTAAGTCAGCGTAACTCTGGTAAGGGTTACGCAATTTCTGATTAAAATATACGCACCGGGCACTGCCCTGAAAGCGGAATATGGTGAGATTTTGGTTTGAGGATTTTTTGGAGTTTCACCACCAAGGCTCCAAGAACACTAAGAATTTAGTATTAAAAAAACTCCCCGGCTGTCTGATTGGAAATTCTTCCGACAAAGAGGGGAGTTGGTTTCGAGAATGAAAATAGCCTGCGCGCCTCGATATATCGTTTGATGTTTCTGGGCGATAGAGGGTGGAAACTTAGCCCCTGATCATCTCATCGCCGTCAGTCTGTTTAGATCATTGATTATTGTGATTTGATGCTTGTGATTTGGAATTTCACCCGCTCACCCGCTCACCCGCTCACCCGCTTACCCGCTTACCCAAAAAACCATTCCACCCTGTGTTGGAACACCGAAGACAGCTGGTTACAACTGCTCAAAGAGCCGCAGAGTGGATTCCAGCAGAAAATAGAACACAACGGCCCAAGACGCACCGTGAAGCCAACCCACCACCACATCCAACAAATAATGAGCGCCGCAGTACAGCCGCGAATAACCCACGAGGAGTGTCAGCGGTATGAAAAACCAGAGTAAGAAAGGAAAGTAAATCCCCACAGAGGCGGCAAACGCTGCCGTATTGGTGGCGTGATTTGATGGGAAGGATTTTTTACCACTATTCATAATGCCCAATGGCTTGATTTCCCTGATTGTTTTGGATGGACGCCACCGGTCAGTGTGTTTTTTAATCAACTTAGAATTAATGGCGTCCGATAAACCAGCCGCTGCACTCCCAATAGCCATGGCCGCCAATCCATCGCGCCAATCGAAATAAATCAGGGCACCAAAAAACAGAATCATCGCCCAAATCCATTGGTACGGATTCGAAGCCGCGATCATAATGCTGTCGAATCGGCGATGTCGTCCCGATCCGGCAGCCCAGCGGGCGAGACGATCTTCAAATAATGAAATAGGAATTTTAACCATTGGCGAAAAATTGAGGATGAGGTCTGAAAATCCTAGTCAAACTTCATTGCTGATAATTTCCAAGCTGACCGATGACATTTGCCAATCCCGTATTATCTTTGCCGCCTGAAAATCAAAATAACAACGCGACTGGGAGATATGATGTCGGCTTTAAAAAATGTTTTGGATGAATTACGAAAAATCAGCTACCTGAATGGCGCTGAAGCGCTGCTGAGTTGGGACCAGGAAACCTATATGCCCGAAGGTGCCGGCACTGCGAGGTCCAATCAGATCGCCTACCTTTCCACACTTACACATAACACCATGGTGGGCGGGGTCATGAAAAAAAATCTGGCAGAACTCGTTGATCTTGAAACCGGTGACATTCGGGATGAATCCCTTCCGGAAATGGAGCAACGCCGGGTGAAGGAAATCTGGCGCGATTATCACCACGCGGCAGCGCTGCCGGCAGATTTCGTCGAGGAGTTTTCCAAACACTCGTCCATGAGTCAGCAACTTTGGGTGAAGGCACGCAAGGCAAATGATTTTGAGATGTTTCGTCCGTCGCTGGAAAAAACACTGGCGTTCAAGCATCGTGAAATCGGCTACCTGGGTGCGATGGACACGCCTTATGATACATTGCTGGACGAATACGAACCACACATGACATCCGCAAAAGTCACCGTGCTTTTTGATGAAATTCGCGCGCGTCTGGTACCCTTGATCAAGGACATTCAGGCTGTTAAGGAGCGGGTTGATAATCAGCTGCTCAGGCAAAATTATCCGGTCGCCCAACAATGGGATTTCGGTGTGGACATGTTGAAGGTTATGGGGTTTGATCTGAAATACGGGCGCCAGGATAAGTCAGCTCACCCTTTCACAACATCAACCTACCCGACGGATGTACGGGTGACCACGCGTCTGCACGAAAATGACCTGAAATCCGCATTACTGAGCACATTACACGAAGGTGGTCACGGACTTTACGAACAAGGTCTGCCGGTTGAGGAAGCGGATAATCCGTTTGGTCAGGCCATTTCATTGGGGATTCATGAGAGCCAATCGCGACTTTGGGAAAATCTGGTGGGGTTGAATCGTCACTTCTGGACCTTTGCATACCCGAAATTGAAAGCCTATTTCCCAACCCAACTCGATGGTGTGGCTGTCGACAAATTTTACAAAGCCATTAATTGCGTTCAACCCAGTTTGATCCGTGTGGAAGCTGACGAAGCCACCTACAATCTTCATATCATGGTGCGTTACGAGATCGAGAAATTACTCATCAACGAGAATTATCCGGTTTCAAAGCTTCCGGAGTTATGGGATGACAAGATGGAAGAATACCTGGGAATTCGGCCGGACAAAAATGCCAACGGTGTTCTGCAGGATGTCCATTGGTCCTTCGGAGCAATCGGATATTTCCCCACCTATACGCTGGGAAATCTTTACAGCGCCATGTGGTTTAATCAGGCTCAAATCGAAATCCCTGGACTGGATGAAAAGCTGGCGGCTGGTGATTTGATGCCGCTCAGGAATTGGTTGAAAGAAAAAATTCATCGGCATGGACGCAGCAAATCCGCTGCGGAATTGGTTAAGGAGATAACGGGTCAGGAATTATCAGCGCAGCCGTTCCTGGACTATCTGGAGAAAAAATACCGGGGTATCTACGGGCTTTAACAATTTGTAGGCAATATGTAAAAATTGCCCTTCGACCCGCCTTCGCTCCGCTTCGGTGCGGCAGGCTCGCTCAGGGAGACAATTTTTACAAGTGAAGCGCGAATAGAGGAAGGAATTGCTGATTTCATGTACAAAGTAGTTTTATTACGCCACGGTGAGAGTGTGTGGAACCAGGAAAATCGGTTTACCGGTTGGACGGATGTGGATTTATCTGAAAAAGGTTTGGCGGAGGCGCACACGGCCGGGGAATTATTGAAACGCGAGGGATTTACATTTGATGTAGCCTTTACATCCGTGCTCAAACGAGCGATCCGCACACTCTGGATTACGCTGGATGAAATGGATTTAATGTGGATACCGGTGTATCGCCACTGGCGGTTGAACGAACGGCATTATGGTGCACTTCAGGGATTGAACAAAGCAGAGACCGCCGGAAAATATGGCGATGATCAGGTACTAATCTGGCGCCGTTCCTACGACACCCCTCCACCGGCTCTGGAAAAAAATGATGATCGCTGGCCGGGACACGAAACGCGTTATGCTGAATTATCTGAAACGGAAACACCCCTGACGGAATGTCTGAAGGATACGGTTGATCGGTTCTTGCCCTATTGGCACGAAACCATTGCGCCTACCATTAAAAGCGGAAAAAAGGTGATCATCGCTGCTCACGGAAATTCATTACGCGCTCTGGTAAAATATCTGGACCATGTCTCCGAGGAGGCAATCGTCAAACTGAATATTCCCACCGGGATGCCGTTGGTTTATGAGCTGGATGAAGATTTAAACCCCATAAAATCATACTATCTGGGTGATGAGGAGCAAGTCAAGGCGGCGATGGAAAAGGTGGCCAGGCAGGGGATGGCGAAGTAGCGTTATCCTCTGATGGGGCAACTATTCGGCCGTTTCTACTAATCGCCGAATTTGCTTAAGATTAGCCGTTTTTTTTGCCTGCCAAAGATCATGTTGCTGTTGCATATCCAACCAATATTCTGGGGTTGTGTTAAACGCCTTCGCCAGACGTAACGCCATCATCGTACTCACGCCAACCTTACTATTTAATAATTCTGATAGCGCTTTACGTGAAATCCCAAGGGAAGCAGCTGCTTTTATCACAGTAATTTTCAGTGGGATGAGGTACATCTCTTTTAATATAACTCCGGGATGTATAGGATCATGCATCTGCATTGTCAACTCCATTTCAATGATAATCAGTGTAATCAACATCATAGGCGTCACCAGCTTCAAACTTGAAGATAATTCGCCAGTTTCCGCTCACACGAATAGACCAGAATCCATCCAATTCACCCTTCAGCGCATGCAGACCTGAGCCAGGAAAATTCATATCAGATACCTCCCTGGCAGCATTTAACATTGTGAGCACCAGTCGCAGCCGATTGAGATGTTCTGGTCGGATCTTAAACGATCGGCCTTTTTCAAAGAGCAATTTAAGGCCTTTGTGGCGGATCGATTGGATCATGCAATAATGTTGTATGTAACCTACAGGGTTACAAGCTTAAAGTGGATATTTACGTGTATTATTCTTCTGGAAAAATGACCAATTGTATCAAAGCGTTTCACCCTAGCTTTCCAGCCACAAACCCCGTCGTCCAGGCTGCCTGAAAATTGTAACCACCAGTGATGCCGTCAATATCCAGGATTTCTCCGGCGAAGTATAGGTTTTCACACACTTTACTCTTCATCGTCTCCAGGTCGATACTTTTAAGACTGACACCACCGCAGGTGACAAATTCTTCCTTGAATGTCGTCTTGCCATCCAATGTGTAAATATCGTTGGTAAGCAGATTCACCAGCTTGTTTAGGCTCTTTTTCCCGATCTCGCTCCATTTTTTAGAAGTCGGTAAGTCGCATTTTTCCAATAGAAACAGCCACAACCGCTCGGGCAAACGGAATGGACGGACATTAGACAGATTTTTATTCGCCGACTCCCGGGAAATTTTCATGAGTTCATCCAAAACGACCGTTTGGTTTGTCTCATGGATCCAGTTTACCTGAACCGGACATTGATAATTGAGATCGCTCAGTATTCGCGCACCGAAGGCGGATAATTTCAAAATAACCGGGCCGCTGAAACCCCAGTGGGTGATGAGTAAGGGACCATCGGATTTGAGCTTGGTACCGACGAGGCTCACCAAGGCATTTTCGACGACGACGCCCTGCAATCGTGTAATTTCAGTTTGTGGCAGATTAAAGGTGAAAAGCGAAGGTACCGGCTCCTCGATTTGATGTCCTAACTTTTCCAGCCATTCCAACCCTGTGCGTTTGGGCGAGCCGCCGGTTGCAATTATGACTTTGTCAAACCGCGGTGGATTTTCAGCACGCTCGTAGAGCTCCAATTCCCATTGCTGGTCTAAATAGCGCATCGAACGAATCCCGTGACTGGTTTGGATTTCAATACCGAGTCGTTTCGATTCACTCAAAAAGCAATCAATGATGGTTTGGGAGGATTGTGATTGCGGAAACACGCAATTCTCCGAATCAATCACCAAAGGCACACCTCGTGCTTCAAACCATTTCATCGCATCGAGGTTACTGAATTGATGGAAAACTTTTTTGAGCGATTTCCCACCACGGGGGTAGGCAGCAACCAACTCCCCGATGGAAGCGCAGGCGTTGGTGACATTGCAGCGACCGCCGCCGGAAATTTTCACCTTTGCCAGCAGTTGTGCGGATTTTTCATAAATAATGACGCTCGCGTCGGGATGGGTTTCTTTGGCAGTGATTGCCGCGAAAAATCCGGCCGCGCCACCACCGATAATTGCAATTTTTAGTGACATACGTGCAGGCGATTCATCGAAATCAATTATCTCCAGAATTTAAAGCTCGGCAGAACACACCAAATAGCAGCAACATTTCCAATCTGATGGTAACTCGCAGGGGTTAAAAAAAACAATAGCGCTGTGCAGCGGATGGAGCAACAAGGAGTTTTTTTGATCTGGCTTAGGTGGCCAAGTCAGCTTTCAATGCCGCCATCTGGTCATCACTCAACTCAGTTTCAAGGGTTAAATCCGGATGATCGGTCCCCATCGCCACCGGGGCTTTTCCTGCCGTGTTAAATTTGATGTACTGCACGGCGGAAAGGCGGTTTGTATCCACCAACTTGGTATCAAATTTCGCATAAACTTTCGAACCATCATCCAGCCTGGCGTAAAGATGATTCGGCAGCCCAACCCATTGTCTGAGTTTGCTATTACGCTCATCAACATCATCAATCTCAATCAACAAAGTGCAACCCAACTCGCCATCACCACCCAGAACATCATTGTACGTATTGATTTCATGCTCAATGTCTTCCTCGCGGACCAGTCGCTCAATCCGCATCATCTCCTGAATTTGGTAGCGCATGGTATCACGATTTTCAAATAAAAATGTGAGGTCATCACCAACATGTATCCGACGACGATTTTTTTCTATCATCACATTCTCGCGCATCCCGTCTCGATGATCGATGTAGGTCATGTAGTCCAGGATTTCGTTGCGTTGAATGGGTTTCATGTGTTCCTCAGGGTATTATGTTTTTCTTATTGATGTCGTTAATGTTGATTCAGGTTCAGGTCCAAATCCCAAGGTTGAATCAACTTATTTTATTCGGAAATCCATCGGCCCGGTAGGCTCGTGCCAATACCGACATGGGATGTAACGGTTTCCGCCCGGCGTGTTGCTGAAATTGTATGGCAGCTAACGGACAATCGGTGGACCAGAGATCCGCCTCCGCGCTTTGTAATCCGTCGAAAGCTTTTTTACCTATTCGCTTGGCCGGATCAAAGCCTTCAACTTTCATGGCATAGGTGCCGTTATGGCCACAACATTCCATCGTTGTACTCATTTTAACATTGGGTATTTTCTTCATGAGATCGCGTCCCTTGAATCCCACCGCCTGAGCTCGTAGATGACAGGGGACATGATAAGCTATTTTCTCACCCGGGCTACTTTTAAAATCAGTTTTAAATCGCTCCTGGTCACGGATAGACCATAAAAATTCAGACGGATCCATGACGGCAGCAGCAAGTTTTTCGGCTCGTTTTTTATCTTCCCCGTCAAGCAGTTCCGGATACTCCCGGCGCAGCATCATGGAGCAGGTTGGATTGATGGCCAGGACCTTAGCACCCTGCTCAACATAGGGCAGGAGACTGGCGATATTTTTCAGGGCATTTTTTTTCAAATGCTCGTAATCACCTTGTTCCCAGGCGGGCATACCGCAGCAGACCAGATCATTGGCACACGCAACATCCACACCGTTATGTTCCATCACTTCAAGCGTATCAACTCCAATGTCAGGCTCATTATTTTGTACAAAGCAAGTCTGGAAGAGAACCGCTTCAGCACCCGGATTCGATTGAATCTTACCGTTTTTCTCAGCCCATTTTTCAAAAGTGGTCTGTGCGAAGTTCGGCAATAATTTTTCCCGGTGAATCCCCACCGTTTTTTCCATGAAAAAACGTGAAACACTCATTTTATTGGCAACGTTCGCCAGCCCAAACGACATCCGGGCTAACTTAGCCGCGCCATCCGGATTACCTAGAATGCGATCGCGCAGGGTTTTTCGTTTCTTTAACGCGTGAACCGCCGTATAGCGGTGTACCAATTTCGGGAAATCGAGTTGGAATTCGTGTCCATCCCGAGGCGTGTAGGGACATTGAACTTCACACAATTTGCACTGGAAACATTGATCCATCACATTTTTGGTTTCATCGGCAGTTATTTGCCGGACATTGCCATCGTGCCTGGTGTCCAGAAAATCAAACAGGGTTGGGAATGCATCGCAATATTTGAAACACATTCGACAGCTATGACAGATTTCGAAGGTACGCGAAATCTCTTGGCCGAGTAGCGCAGGATCCCAGTATTTTGCTTCAGTCGGATCGTAACTCAATCCGGTGCCGGGCAAAAATGAAATGTTTTTCGTGTCATTCATATGCGTTCCCCTCTCATCTGCTGCAAATGGTTCTGATTTAATTCTCACATCACCCCGCGCGCCTTGTACCATAGGTCACACAAGTATCCTGGGGAGGATCCTGTTGGAGCACTTGTCGAATTACGGCGTGGGGAAAATTAAAACGTTTGGTTCCCGACAGCCGGGATTCTTCTGAAAAAAACGGTCGCCAGTTCGCTTCAACATACTGTCACAAATTGGCGACCGTTCCCACCGGTCAAAAATTAGCTCAGTGTATTCAGCAGGGTCTGAAAGCGGTTGGCGTGGGATTTTTCAGCTTTGGCCAGAACTTCGAACCAATCTGCGATTTCCGCGAACCCCTCTGTCCGGGCGACTTTCGCCATTCCCGGGTACATGTCGGTATACTCGTAGGTTTCCCCTTCAACGGCTGACTTCAGATTATCAACGGTATCGCCAATTGGCAAATCTGTCACGGGATCGCCGACCACCTTCAGATAATCCAAATGACCGTGAGCATGACCGGTTTCGCCCTCGGCCGTTTCCCGAAAATTGGATGCGATCTCAGGGTAGCCTTCAATATCGGCTGCCTTTGCAAAATAAAGATAGCGGCGGTTTGCCTGACTCTCGCCCGCGAAAGCATCTTTCAGATTCTGATGCGTTTTGGAACCTTTCAAATTAGCCATCTAAAACCTCCTTCGTACGTTTAGATAAATTCAGCAAATCCCTATAATTGCTGATCTGCTGGTCTTTTTTTAAGTGTGTTCATCCTCCGGTAGTTTAGAATGATTCTAAAAAAATGCAATACCCATTATTCACGCTCGCTCACCTCGTATCAAAACCGAGATTTCGTTGATGGACATCCCCTCCGGCAATTTCGCATTGACCTCGATTTTGTCTGGGTCAATGTCAATCAGCTCACCGGTTTTTTCATCCAAAAAATGGTGATGCAGCGTGGTGTTGGTGTCGTAAAAAACTTTGTCCGAATGGTCAAATCGAATGGCGTGAACCAGTCCGGCAGACTCCAAAGCATGCACGGTGTTATACACGGTAGCCAGACTGATTCCGGTATAATGCTTGTCAACCCAGGTTTTGATGGTCTCAACCGATGGGTGTTCGGCGTGGTTCAAGACATAGTCAGAAATAATGCACCTTTGAACCGTGGGACGCAAACCGGCTTTTTTCAGCTCTGTTTCAATTTCGATTGAAGATAATTGCGGGTGGAGGGATTCTTGCGACATCGGCAGCCTTTTCATACTATCTTAACTTAATGCAGAAAATCAGCATCCCAATACCTCAATCCTTACTACTTTCAGCCCAACAGAGGTGAACATGAAAACAGTGATTCAAGTGAAAAAAATGACTCCCGGCATTATGAGAGCAGTGCAGTTCTGCGTGACTGCAATTTTATTGATCCAATGCAGTACTGGTCCCGGTTCTCAATCCACAGATCAGTCGCAAAATCGCTATGAGTCGGTCATTCAGAACTTTGAAAAGCTGGATCAGGAAACCCCCGTTTCTCCAGGAGCCATCCTGTTTGTCGGCAGCAGCTCCATCCGTATGTGGCGCACGCTGGAAACCGATTTCCCGGAATATCGTGTCATCAATCGCGGTTTTGGGGGATCAGAACTTTCCGATGTTCTGCACTACTTTGACCGGGTGGTGGTACCTTATCATCCGCGACAGATATTTTTATATGAAGGTGACAACGATGTGACTGTCGGTAAATCCGCAGAAAATATTTTTGCGGATTTCAAGAATTTCTTAGCGCTGACCCGGCAAAAATTACCCGGGACACCCATCGTGTTCATTTCCATCAAACCCAGTGCGTCGCGGCTACAATTTTTAGCTGAAATGGATGCCGCTAATCAACTCATCCGGTTGTATTGCGAAGGTCAGGATGATCTCACATTCATGGATGTTTTTCATCCTATGCTAAGCCCGGCTCAACAACCCCTGGGTGAATATTTCATCGCTGATAGTTTGCACATGAATGCTGCCGGATATAAGTTGTGGCAGTCGCTGATCGCACCCTGTTTAATACCGGAGCAGCCCTGATTTTTCATGTCTAATCCTGAATTTTCTATGTACGCCGACCTTGTTTTTCCCATCAATCTGGGTCAATCCTTCACCTTTGCCGTACCGGAGGCTCTGCAGCCTGTTATCCAGCTTGGGCAGCGGGTGGTTGCACCGTTTGGACGCAGAAACCAACAAGGCATGGTGGTTGGTTTCCGGGATTCAATTGATGCGGAACTTGCGGAGAAAATCCGACCCATTGAGCGGATCGTTGATCCCATGCCGATTTTTACACCATCATTGCTGGAATTGCTCAAATGGATGGCAAATTATTACCTGACCCCGCTGGGGAAGGTGATTCAAACGGCGATTCCTTCCGACGCACGCCTGAAAAAGGAGCTCATCATCACCTGGATCGGTGGACCAGATGCTCAGCCAACCGATGAAATTGCCCGATACATTCAGGAAAAATCACCGGTCAAGCTTTCCAC
>MNWS01000271.1:0-9869 GCA_001872685.1 Fidelibacterota bacterium CG1_02_48_14 | reverse complement strand
CCCCGGAGGTGATTCAACAAATCGCGCGACTGAATCGCAATGGTTGGGTTGATTTGGAAAATCTGTTCACCACCCGGCAGCAGCGTGTGGCCGATTTTCTGTTATTGCCCGAGATTCCCAGCGACGCCCGCCAGTTGCCGCGTCAGGGCTCGAAGCAATTGGCAGTCTACGAGGCACTACTCAAATTTCCGGAAGGCAAACCGCAATCAGTGGTTCACGCAGAACTGGGAGCGTCTGGTGCCGTTTTGAACGGGTTGGTTGACAAGGGTTTGCTGCTGAAACAACCTCTGCGACCCAATCTTGACCCGCTGAAAGATTACCATCGGTCACCTCCCAAAACGATCATACTCAATCCGGAGCAAGAGCGGGCGAAAAAGGAAATCCAACGGGCGATGGAATTGCGTGAGTTTGCGCCATTTTTTCTGTTTGGTGTGGCCGGCAGTGGAAAAACCGAAGTTTACCTGGAGACGGCAGCCATTGCCTTGGCTCGCGGCGAAAGCGTCATCATTTTGGTGCCGGAGATCGCGTTGGCACCACAATTAGCCCAGCGATTTCAGCAACGATTCGGCGATGTGGTCGCTTTGTGGCACTCAAATTTACGAGGACCGGAACGGCTCCAAACCTGGCAGGCTATTCAACGCGGGGAGTTCAAAATTGTGGTGGGAGCCCGGAGCGCTGTCTTGACACCGGTGAAGAATTTGGGATTGATTGTGGTGGATGAGGAGCAGGAGAATGCCTACAAACAGGAGGACAGCGACCCAAAATATCACGCCAGGGATGTCGCACTCATGCGAGGCCAAATCGAACACACCGCTGTGATTTTGGGAAGCGCGACACCTTCGTTGGAAACCTATTACAACCAGATTACCGAGCGATTCAAAATCTTGCACCTCACCAAGCGTTGGGAAAAAGCCGTCCCGCCCCTGGTGGATGTGGTGAATATGGCCCGGGAATATGAAGAAACAGAAGACTGGACCTCGCCATTTTCCCGGAAACTCAGGTCTGCAATCGACGCGACGATCGCCGCCGGTCATCAAATTATTTTGCTCCAGAACCGCCGTGGTTATGCCCCCATTATCAAATGCAAAAGCTGTGGTTACGCATTGGCCTGTCCCAATGATGAGATCACGTTGACCTTCCACAAAGTGGGGCATCAGGTGAAGTGTCATTATTGCGGTTATGAAGCCAAACCACCCACATCGTGTCCGGCTTGTGGCGCGTTGGATTTGCATTTTGGCGGACTGGGTACGCAAAAAGTTGAGGAAGCGTTGCAGGCTTTATTCCCCGAAATAACGGTGTGTCGCATGGATTTGGATACGACCCGACAAAAGGGAGCGCATCAGAAAATTCTGGGGGATTTTGCACGGCAAAAATATCAGGTCTTGCTGGGAACCCAGATGATCGCCAAGGGGCTTGATTTTGAAAATGTGACATTGGTGGGTGTGATGAATGCCGACTCAGGCTTGCATTATCCTGATTTTCGTGCCCGGGAACGAACCTTTCAGTTGGTCTATCAGGTGGCCGGGCGCTCCGGGCGTGGCGTGTTTCCGGGTCGGGTTGTGATCCAAACCTGGCAACCGGACAATTTCGCCATCCAGTGTGCCACCCGTCAGGATGTGAAATTATTTTACAATAAAGAACTTGAAGATCGGAACGAATTGTCCTATCCACCCTTTTCCCGCCTGGTGAGTTTTGATTTTGTCGGTCCGAAACGATCTGATGTTCAACGCGTGGCGGAGCGTGTGGCGGAAATATTGAGTGAATTCAAAGGACTCATTTTATTGGGTCCGGCTCCGGCCCTCATCGAACGTAACCGGGAGGGTTTTCGGTGGAAATTGATGGTGAAAAGTGCGAAGCATACGGATGCTACCGGAAAATTATTACACCAGGCCGCGCGCCACATTCAACAGCGATTTACACATAAAACAGTGCGCATGTCCATCGATGTGGATCCCGCCAGAACAACGGCTTAGAGCATTGAATTTTCCAGCATTCATCAGCAGGATTCTAATTTGCTTTTTGTGGGTAATTTCCATCACCACCACGAACGGTTTTGCTCAGGAGCAATCTGAAACCCTGCATGGATTGATGCTTCAGCAAGGATCGTTGACCCTGGTGACTGACAGCCAGGACACCAGTTTATTGCGCCAGGCTGCTGATCAAGTTGAAAAAATCACCGAGGACATTTACGTACTCACGCGTTTACGCCGTTCCGATTCGCTCACCATTTACTTCCTGAACAATCTGCATCAGGTCCGGAAATTCATTCCCACGGCACCGACCTGGTCGGGTGGATTGACGACAGATCCCAATACATTGTATGTCTATGACAGCGACCCGGTGGAATGGTTAGCCACATTAAGACACGAATTGACCCATGTTTTGGTCGCCCAGAATAACCTGACTCTCCCGGTTTGGTTTAATGAAGGTTTGGCTCAATATGTTGCCGGGAAATGGTCGTGGTCCGGGTATCTCGCTTTGGGAAATGCGGTGCTCCGGTCGGATGTCATTCCCTTGTCGGATTTGGATATGGTGCTCACCTACAGTCGGCAGAAAGCGGAACTGGGTTATGCCGAGTCCCTGGGTGCGTTCAAATATATGCTTGAGCGTCAGGGTCGGTCCATCCTGCCTATCCTCCTCACGAGTGACGACCGCACGTTCAAAGAGCGTTACCAGGCCGCCTCCCAGGAGACATTGCTGGATTTTGAAATAGGATGGCGGGAAGATTTGTCACGATCCTACGCTTTCTACAAATTGGTGAAATTTCCGGATATTCTATGGCTGGCGATGCCATTTATCGTGTTGATCGGGTATTTCCTCATGCGCTGGCGTAACCGGAAAAAAATCCGTCAGTGGGAAATTGAGGAAGGATGGGAGTTGCATCGGGGGGAACCGGACTAAAATTACCCGATTGTTCCAGCGCTAACTGAGCCATTCCCAAACCAATCTTTTGCTATTTTGATTTAATTCCCTTTCGCCGTTGTCAATGCTGGAAATGCTGATAAATTCAGCCTCAATGAGACGATTGAAATTTCTACTTTGCCCTCTATTTACCCTCAATATGTTTGGTTATCAAATCAATCAACTCGTGCCTCTGGATTCCGTTGTTACCCCCGGTGTTTTTATTACGAATGTGGCTGCTGCATTGGCCGATTTGACCCACACGGAGGTCTGCATTCTGGGTGATAAAGTTATCAATGCAACTCTTTGGGACTCCCTTGCCTCCGATGGCGGACTGGATGCCCAGGATATTGATATGCTGCTGAATGACACACTCACCCTGGAAACCATTGCTCTCTCCGGGAAAGATTTACTGGAGATAAAAGCACTGGGCGAGCGTTCGGACTACAATCTTTATTTTTACGGCATTCATGACCCCAATCCCTTCGACAATAATTGGCAGGTGCATCATGGCAACATCCGTGGTGACGAGATTTACGCCATCGTCCTGACCACGGATTTGTTGAATGAAGCCAACGCATTTTTGCCACTTGAACGCGCCAAGCGCCGCCGGGACGCCTTTGAAATCACCCGCAGTGGATTGCTTTACACGGGTCCGCTTTTGTTGCTGGGATCAACACACGGTTACCCCATTACCATTCAGGAAGCGCTACGGTATTATTTCTCATCCCTGACCGAAGTTCAGGAATTTTCCACCAACTGGATCCATGCTCAAAAATTTGATGACCGTCCGCTCTGGCGCTGGGATATGGAGAAAATTGGTCTGACCTACTCATCCATGCAACGCACCAATGACGGCCAGGGTGATCTGCAGCTTTATCCGGAATTACGCCAGACGCCCATTAATCTGCTGGATACGGCTTTGCGCTTGCGATTGTGGCGACAGAATCCATTTAGTACCTGGGAAATGCGTCTGATTTCTGATTTTGCCATGGCCGAACTGGCGTTTAATAAACCCCAGGAACACCAGGACGAGATTGAGATCAACACGGCTTATCGTGTCAATTTTCGCAAACTTTCCAAAATTACGATCCTCCCGGAGCTCTTTATTCAACTGCGTTATCTGACGGAATTCACGGCGGTGGAGGGGCTGAAAAAAAGAAAAGACCTGGGATTGAATTTGGGTATTTACATGCCCAAAATGGGTAATTTTTCGGACACCCAGTTGAGTGCGGCCATGATGTATGACATTACTCAGACCCGACACAAGCAACTATTGGGATTGGATTACAAAACGCGATACCACGTGCCGATTCAAGCGCTGAACTGGCGATTGGATTTGCAGGGAACGAAATTTTTTGAAGTTCCGGGTGTGGATCAGGCATCTTTTCCGCAACTGATGATACGTCTCGACAGCTACCTTATGGTACCGTTTTACCTCAACCTCAAGTTCGTTCCAACCGTGAAGCTGTTTTATTATCGCGAAACAGGCAAAGCCTACATGTTCAATTCATTTGTGGGGATGTCGCTGGAATATTACAACACCTGGAAATTTCAATATATGGATTTTCTGTTTTAACCGGTTCTTATTCACGCATTAGCCATAAATACCATGAATCCCGTTCAACTCTATCCCATTTCCCCAAAACTTACTGCCACAGATTTTCGGGATGTGGATCTGCTGTATGAAACCATTCTGAAAGCACTTCCCGAGAAAAAGACAGACGCCGATGAAACCGTGCTGGTATTTCCCGAATTTTTTAGTCTCGGATTTTTCATTGCCCAAGGTGGTGAAGCGGCATTAAAAGCGCGTTCAATCCCGGCGGCCATGGGTGAATTAATCCGTAAACATTTGGGGCGGGTTGCCTGGCACTTTTTCAAAACATACCTGGATTTTTTCGTGGGACCGGCCCATCAGCGGTTTAAACGGGCAATTTTTCAAACCTATGCGCCGGATGTCTGGCTGCTCTACAGAGCGTTGTTCAGCAATCTAGCCGAAGCTCATCAAAGTTGGGTCGTAGCGGGTTCCATTTTAATGCCTGAGTTGGTTCCTGGAGGAAAAAACGGCTTGGAAATTGTTGGTGATAAGCTCTATAACCAATCAGTTGTCTTTAACCCTAATGGCGAAATCGCCGGGGTGGTGACGAAAATTCATTTAACACCAGAAGAAGCTGGTTTTGTGAATGCGGGCAGTCTTGAAAAATGGCGACCGATCCAGACTGGTTGGGGAAAGCTGGCAGTGATGATTTGCGCCGACTGCTGGTATCCGGAACTGTATTCCCAGTCTTTGCAGTATGGGGCAACTCATTATGCAGTCCCGGCAATGGTGAGCCCCAATACCGCCTGGTCGAGTCCCTGGCGAGGTTATAAACCCAAAGCCTCCACACCTGCCGATATTCCCCCTGAACTTGTGGGACAGATTTCTGAAGCTGAAGCGTGGGAGCGATTTGGGCTTGTAGGCAGACTGAAAAATATTCGACACGCGGGAGGTGTTATCTCGCAGTTTCAGGGTGCTTTCCTTGACCTCACCGCCACAGGTGAGTCGCAGGTCATTCTCTGAGTCAAACCGATACTAATATTTTCTAAATAAAGGGTAAGACGATGAATAATAATCATTTGAGAATAAGAATTTTGATATTGACGACTTTTTTGCTGTTTGCAAGCTGTGCCCAAACTCAGCCACCCGTGCCTGAGCCGGCATCAGAGTTGTCCGCTTCTGATCTCGGTATATTGCGAGTCGGTTTTGACATTGATGACACGATCCTGTACTCGGAGGACAATTTTCTCCAGGCTGCAGAGAATCATGATGAGCCGGGAAATCTTGATTATGACTGGATCAACACGCACGACAGTGTCTATTCAACACTCATTCCGGAAATGGCGGAACTGGTCCATTTTTTTAGAGCCCAGGGGCATACGGTCTATTTTATCACAGCCCGACCGGGAAACAGCGGAGAGGTTTTGGCGCGTTTTCTCTCCCAGCAATTGGGATTCCCAATCGTTGCAGGTGGGAATTTGTTTTTCAGCCCGAAAGAGAATGATCCTGAAACCGGAATTCGCCATACGGTCAAACATCGCCTGATTCGTGATCTGGGCATCCGGGTGTTTTATGGCGATTCTGATACGGACATCGTGGCCGCGCTTGTCGGAGGTGCGACACCGGTGAGGGTCGTTCGGGACCCAAAATCATTATACGCCTACAGCCGGAACCATTTTGGTGATTTGGTGGGGACTCACAGTGACGGGAACCCATTCACGACTGAAGATTACCGCAAATTTATTTTAGCAGGCGTCGGTCCTTATGGAGAAACCATTTACCCGCTGTACAAATTTGATGACCCACTACCGGGATTCGAATCCGATTCTATCGAGGGTAATTAGGGTAGATTTTAGAGCAAGAGGCAAGAGGAAAGAGCAAGTGATAGAACACGGATTGAACGGATGAGACAGATTTGTGCTGATGATGGATTGTGAGAAAAACTTCGACTGAGAAGGAGAACGAATCACGAGATTGTCGCCCTGGGGCTGACCGCATTATAAATATTGGCAACAATAGTGGCTGGATGAATTCTCCCCTGTTCAAGGGGAGATGAGAGAGGGGTTTCTCTTTAGAGAAAGAGGAAGGAAGAAAGAGTAAAAGAAAGAGAAAGTGCCTGGCGTTTTTCTGTCGAATGCCCAATGTCCAATGACGAATGACAACTGTCCAATAACCAAGCTCAAAGCTCAAAGCTCGATGAAATCGCTCGCCCTTCGATCCGTCAGTAGCCGGATAAACTTGCTCAGCCCCGTAGGGATCCCTTTGGGAGGAGACGAGCGGGAATGCGCAATGACCAATGACCAATAACGAATGTCCAATGTCGAATGACGAATGTCAAAGCTCAAAGCTCAAACCTCAAAGCTCAATTCCCCCCATACGCGTCAGGCATGATCTCCATGTCAGCCAGACGGAAATGATTCACCACACCATTCATATTTCTGATCGGCCATTTCTTCATGTCAAATGTCAGTTCATTCACGCCTGACTTCAAGGTAACCGGCTGCCATTCTGTGTAACCCCATGAATCCCAGCTTCCAAGTTGGGGGAATGACCACAAAAATTGCGGCTCATCCGTGTTGACGGACATTAATGCCACACCGCATTTATTATCCGTTTCGATGGGTCCTTCACCGTTGGCATAGAGAAAACGAATGGCGTAATCACCACCACTGGTCATTTTAAAATTGATGGTATAGCGCGGACTATGTTGATCCAAATCCACTGATCCATTCTGTTTGCCATTTGTCAGTTTCACAACCACCGATGGACCCCGCATAAAAGGCGGCGTGGGAAACGAAATCTGACCATTGGAATCCATCGCCATAAAAGACAAATAGCCACTCAGACTATCCGGGACGATCCAGGGAGATTGTGAGATCGTGTCAAAAATGGTACTGTTCAATGCTGCAAATATTTGATGGGTTGAACTTACCCAGGTCAGTGTGTCGTCGTGAATCGAACAGACCGGCGTCGCTGGAATTTCCAATCCAGCGCCTTTCAAATTAACTTCATCCGTTTCGGAACGGTCTTCCGTAAGTGTTATAATAATCTTGTAATTTTTGGGGATTTTGAGTGGAATCAGATCAACCGGATCCCAGACCCGGCCATTTACCCGCATTTCTTTAACGACCGATCCCGTCCCTTTCAAAGAGATGTCGAACCGCGATCCCTGAACAACGAAATCTGTGAGTTGGAAGGTTGACCATTTCCACGGATTATTCGGTTTTAACTCGAGTCCAAATCCGGCTTGTGGGTCGATGTACATGACATTAATGCCAAATAGACCACGATAAATCGATCCCAGATAGGCAGCAACGCTCCACAACTGACGATCGGAATTCACAGCCGTTCCAACTGACGATCCGGTGTCGTACACCATATTTTCTTTATTGGTGAGGAAAAGTGCTGCTGCCCGGGTGATGGATTCAACGCCGTGTCGGTAAACAGCCTGGTTCCCGACCTTTTTGGCTGCCAAAAGTTGGTACGCTTCCACGAAGGGCCAGATCGCCTGGTTGTGGTACGGTTCCCGGTCAGGAAGTTGTGGAGCGATAACAGGCGTCCCGAACGCGGTGCGCGGATAGGTTGCAATCAGATTGCGCATAAAGTCAGTTGTGTCCGGTGAAAATAGAATGGCCAATGCTTCGCCCAGGGCATCCCTGGTTGGCGCGGGTAAAAACGAGGGATAGGGCAGATAATAATCGGTGAGTGCGTTTGAAAGTGTGTTTCTGAAGCTATTCCAGATGAGATCGTGATAAATATGGGCGCGTTGCGACCAGACCATTCCGCCCGTGGTTCCGGGGCGCGCCATAAATGCTGCTAATTGCATCGCTCTCTGAAAAAGGACATTGGTGCTGAGTGCTTGTGAGCCACCAATTTCAGCGGGTGACATCCAAAATGGATAGGTTTGCGAGCGCCAATCCTTGAAGGAAGTTTCACCTTTAAAGAGAAGTGATTTTTGAGAACGATTCCAGTTGAAATCACGTACCAATGCTTCCAGAATAGGTTCCTCAATTTGAGCGAGCCAGGCAGAATCACCCGTGGCTAAAAAGGTTGACCAGCCGGCCAGTGCCCAAACAATCCGGTCTGTTGAAACGGGCCAACTGCCCCCCGTGCCCGTGTCTTGAATGATACGACCTGAAGTATCGATCTTGGCCATCAGACTGCGTTTTGCAATCTCAGGGAAGGCAAAATTCAGCCCCAAATCAATGGCATAACTCATGTCTCGGGTCCAGACACCCGGCCATTCTTTGCCAGCCATAAATGTGGAATCACTGCGAATATCCAGTTGCGCCTCTTCTAATGCCAAATTGTACAGCGCTTCCAGTATCGGGGCGGAGGGACTGTGAAAACGAGGTAACCCTGAGAGGTTCTGGGTGAGTTCCCAACGCCGGGTGACGGGTTTAGATTCCCCCGCTGAAAATTGCACCGCTAACGTGTAGATAGAGTCGCCATCCTCATCCTGAAACCGCATGGATTCCGGGAGTTTTGTCTGATCCCAGAGCCAGGTGAGCGGCGGCGTCCCACCGGCCAGAAATAAGCCGGTGAAATCTGTTTGTTTAATGGAATCCCCGGTGGTTGAGATAAAAACCCCGGTGTTAGCCCAAGCCTTCAGAACGCTACGAAAGTCAACCCGGAAATGGACCTCAATATTATCATTGATTGGTGGTTCGATGAATTTCGGTACGAAGTCTGTTTGGCCAAAATGAATCGTAGGTGCATAAAATTGGGTAATACCCGGTGGAATGTTGAGGTAATGGTTCTGACCGAACCCTGCTTCATTGTCCTGACCATTGATGCTGAGTTTGTATAGAATCGGTTGTCGAATGGTGTTGCTGGTCACCGGATAATTTGATTCCAATGCGGTGGTAGAAAGGGCTTTGGCAAGATAATCCCCCTGGCGGACGCGGTCTGATTCGATGGTGAAGGGATGCCCAGAATCTGAGGAGCAGGCAGTCCAGAGGAGCATAAGTGCAGAAATGGTGAGTGGGAGGATCAGGTGTCGGCGCATAATTTCAGCCATGGTTTCTCAAACTTCCTTGCGTGTTGGTTCGGCCCGAATGTAAGGCTGGTCGGGGCGGTACGCCAGAATTGACGGTCATTGCCGCGAACAGAAAATTCACTTGAAGGAGGCATGGGAACGGCTATATTCGCTCTGCTTTTTTGCAGCACGAGGCGTGGCTCAGCCCGGTAGAGCACCTGCTTTGGGAGCAGGGGGTCGCAGGTTCAAATCCTGCCGCCTCGACACTTAATTTTTCCCTGGTTATAAAGCATAGTTTGGTTGGATGAGAATGGATAGCGCTCAGCCCGGTAGTCCGGCGGTTGCCGGATTGGGAGCAGGGGGTCGCAGGTTCCCCCAAGGGGATCCCTCCGGGAAAATCCTGCCGCCTCGACACTTAATTTTTCCCCGGTTATAAAGCATTGTTTGGATGAA
>MNWS01000107.1 GCA_001872685.1 Fidelibacterota bacterium CG1_02_48_14 | reverse complement strand
TGACGATTACATCATCAAGCCTTGTAATATCAAGGAGGTTCTGGCACGCGCCCGGACAGGATTACGCATTCTCAGGCTGCAACGCGAAAACGACCGACTTCAGACGATTAAGGTTGTCAATCAAATGGCAATCACCTCTAATCATGAAATCAACAATCCCCTGCAAGCCATTGAAATGTATGCTGAGATGATCTTGTTCAAGCACAAAGAGCTGAATGAGGATATTCGCAAAGGCATGGTAGCCATTCTGGAAAATGTATCCAGGATTCGCACCGTGACGCAAAAACTGGAGAATCTCATCGACCTTCGATCTGAAAGTTATACCAGTCGCGGTCCCCAGATGATCAGCCTGGATGATTCTGAGTAAGAGCAGTTCCCTAATTGGCGTAAAGGGCAATTTGCTTAGTTCGTCATCAATTCCCCCATACTTCAACCCCCAACCATTATCCATATCCATTTTTTTTAAAATAATAATTCAGATTGTCTGAATCTGTCGCTTATAGACTAAAAGGACTAGTCCTCTTTTCATCCCTTTGGCCGATTTACATCGCGTAGGGTTTCGATGATCTTTTTGAGCAAAAACCTATGAACGGAATGATGGTATCATGATGAGTAGGTAGACTTTCAAAATCAAATTGATCACCCGGAGTCGAAGGGATAGATAAATCTTATGATAGAAGTCAAAAAAGAGGGCATACTCTTAACAAAGACCAATCTGGAATTTGAAAACGAAGGGGTATTAAACCCCGCCGCAATACGCGAAGGGGATAACGTTCATCTTTTTTACCGAGCGGTACGGAAAGGGAATCACTCGACGATTGGGTATTGCCGGCTGGACGGTCCGTTGACCATTGCTGAACGGTGGGAAGTGCCCTTTATGACCCCTGAATTCGATTATGAATCCCAGGGAGTCGAGGATCCCCGTATTGTCAAGATTGATGATCTTTACTACATGACCTACACCGCGTACGATGGAACCAGCGCTCGTGGAGCATTGGCTACTTCTAAAGATCTACAGCATTTTAAAAAACAGGGCATCATTGTTCCCCCCATCACCTACGCAGAATTTGTCTTTCTCGCCGAATCTGCCGGTAAAGTGAACGAACGGTATTACCGTAACCAAAAGTTTTACTACCAGGAAGCGGATCCTGAAAAAAAAATCATGCTGTGGGACAAAAATGTCGTGTTCTTCCCACGGCGAATTAATGGCAAACTGGTCTTCCTTCACCGGATCAGGCCTGGAATCCAAATCGTTTCTGTGAATGAGTTGAAGGACCTAACCAAAGCATTCTGGAAAAATTATTTTCTTAATCTTGAACAACATATCGTGCTCGACCCGCTGTACAACCACGAGTCAAATTATGTTGGCAGTGGCTGTCCTCCGATTGAAACAGAGCACGGCTGGTTGTTGATTTACCATGGCGCGGAAGAGACTAACAGAGGAATTGTTTATTCTGCCTGTGCTGCAGCTTTACTTGATATAAATGACCCTGGCAGAGTGATAGCCCGGTTACCCTACGCCCTTTTCTCACCTGAATATGAATGGGAAAGGCGTGGCGAGGTCAACAATGTTGTCTTTCCTACCGGGACTGCCCAATTCGGGGATACACTTTATATCTATTATGGTGCTGCCGATGAACGGATAGCTTGTGCTTCCCTGAGCTTTTCGGCATTGGTGGAAGAATTGTTAAACAATACGATCCGCGATGAAAGATGAAATTTTTACCCGTCCTGTTTATGATGATGTAAGTCGTTATGAAGCGTTGACGGGAAGAGAAAAAGTAGTCTTTCCTGAATTATCTCCGGCGAAAAAAAGCAAGGCAGATTTGATTCCGGATCAATCGCACGACCTCGCTGAAATCCTGGTTGTCACATCATACCCACCCAGAGAATGCGGCATTGCAACCTATTCCCAGGACCTCATCAATGCGCTGAATAATAAATTCAGAGATTCACTCTCCATAAAAGTCTGTGCCCTTGAATCGAACGGAACAACCTATCCTTATCCCAAGGAGGCAAAATACACCCTTAAAACATGGTTGGGCGAAGATTTTGAAAATCTGGCGTTAACGATTAATGAAGATAAGGGGATTAATGTCGTTCTCATCCAGCATGAGTTTGGATTCTTTTATAAACAGGAACAGGCTTTTCTGAAATTTTTATACAGACTCTCAAAGCCGGTCGTCATTGTATTTCATACGGTATTGCCTCATCCGGATGAACGGCTGAAATTGATCGTAACGAACATTGCGGGTGTTTGCAGGTCAATCGTCGTCATGACCCGTATTTCGGCTGACATTTTAATAAATGATTATGATGTGTCGCCGGAAAAAATATCCATGATAGCCCACGGCACCCACCTGGTGCCGCATTTAAGGAAAAAATTTCTAAAGACGAAATATGGATTAAAAGGCCGGAAGGTCCTGACCACTTTTGGACTACTCAGCGCGGGGAAGAGTATTGAAACGACACTGGAAGCGTTGCCTGCTATCATCAAAACAAATCCTGACGTTATTTTCCTGATAATCGGCAAAACGCATCCAGAAGTTGTTAAAGCAGAAGGCGAAAGATACAGGGAAATGCTTGAACAAAAAGTGCAGCAATATGGTCTTCAGGATCATGTGGTATTTCTTAATTACTTTGTCCCACTGCCGGATTTGCTGGATTACCTGCAACTCACCGATATTTACCTTTTTACCACGAACGATCCCAACCAGGCTGTTAGCGGAACTTTTGTCTATGCCATGAGTTGCGCCTGCCCCATCATTTCTACCCCCATTCCTCACGCGAGGGAATTTTTGACTGAAGATACAGGAATGATTTTTGACTTTGGTAACTCACAGCAGTTAGCCAATGGTGTTTTACGCCTACTCAACGATGAAGCATTAAGGAAGAATATCAGTACCAATACCCTGGAGAAAATCGTTTCCACTGCCTGGGAAAATTCTGCCGTAGCTCACGCCATGTTATTCGAAAAAATTGCAGGTGATAGGATTTCATTACACTATAACCTGCCGGTCATCAATCTGAATCACATGAAACAGATGACAACCAATATCGGGATTATTCAGTTTTCAAAAATCAATGTACCTGATATTAACTCCGGTTATACCCTGGATGATAACGCCAGAGCCCTGGTAGCCACCTGCATGTATTTTCTGCAGGCGGGCAATGAAGAATGCCTGTTCTTTATAAAAAAGTACCTCGGTTTCATCAAGCGGTGTCAGCAACCAGCGGGTAACTTTTTAAACTATGTGGATAAGCGTCGCAAGTTTACCGATCAAAACAAGGTTGTCAATTTGGATGATTCTAATGGCAGGGCTGTTTGGGCTTTGGGATATGTGGTCTCATTGAAAGGACAATTACCCGATGAGAGCGTAACCGAAGCAAAAACAATCCTTGAAAAATCCCTGGTTCATATTGGTTCGATGAATTCTACCCGGGCCATGGCTTTTGTTATAAAAGGGCTGTATTACCATCAGCTCACTGAGAAGTCACCTGATAATCTGGAGCTCATACAAACATTCGCCAATCGTTTGGTTCAGATGTACAAGCACGAATCGAATGAAAAGTGGGGGTGGTTTGAGAGTTATCTGACCTACGCCAACAGCATCTTGCCTGAGGCTATGCTTTATGCCTGGCTGTTAACCAGAGAACCGATTTATAAAGACATTGCCCGATCGTCATTTGAATTTCTATTGTCGCAAATTTTTAATGAAAACGGCATCGAGGTCATTTCCAATAAAAAATGGCTGTATAGGGGACGAGAAGCGGGTCAGTACGGCGAGCAACCTATCGATGTTGCCTATACCATTTTGACATTAAGTAAGTTTTACGATGCATTTAAGGATGAGGATTACCGCCTGAAAATGGATACGGCATTCAATTGGTTTTTAGGAGATAACCGCCTGCATCAAATCGTTTACAACCCCTGTACGGGTGGTTGTTATGACGGGCTGGAGGAGGATCACGTGAATATCAATCAGGGTGCAGAATCAACCATAAGTTACCTGATGGCAAGATTAACGATGGGGAAGTATCAGGATTAAATCGTGATTGAAATGGATATTTTTTGATGACCAGAAAAAACGATCCAAACCCAATCTCAACTTTGTTTTATTTGGATATTGGCGGTGTGTTACTTAGCAATGGTTGGGCGCATGAATCGCGCAAATTCGCGGCTGATTTTTTCGAATTGAACTATAACGAGATACAAGAGCGGCACAAACGCATCATATTATGATAAAGAAAATTACTCTCACGCTTGTCTCTCTTTTCATTGCCATCATTGCTTTGTTTCTTATGTGGCGTTTTTGGGGCTATTTAGGTGATAAGGACCCAAACAAAACCTTTTTAATGCCCCGACTTGAGCTGTCGCAGTTAGAAATAACTTCGCTGACGTCTCAGAAAACGGAAATGAATGTAAAAGTGGATATTAATAATCATTTTCCATTGTCATTCACCATAGACAGTCTTCAATACAGAATTCTTATTAATGATATGCTGATATTTAAAAACCATCTCAATAATTCATTTTCATTGAAACGTAATTCCCTCAGCCAGATTTCGCTTCCGATGACCATTTTGAATGATTCGCTTGCTGCTGTCATACAGGCAAATGAGCAGGCGAATCTCGATTCTGTTGAATTTCATTTCCAGAGTTCTTTCATTACTAACATCATATTTATAAAGCATTTTCATGTTGATATTAAACGAGTCGTACCAAGGTTCTATATTCCGGAAGTCACGGCAGAAAGCTTTGAAATAGATTCACTTAATTTCTCAAGAGCGTCCGTTGAGTTGCTCGTTTCGATCAACAATAAAAATGCCTTTTCGTACAAAGCTGACAGCCTTGCTTATGAGGTTTCCATTGAAGACAATCAATGGATTAAAGGAATGATTCCTGATTTTGCTGATATTCAGGCAAAAAGCGTTACCAACATCACGATACCGATAACAATTTCCTTTAAAGAGGTAAGCCAGACATTTTGGGACCTGCTTACGAAAGGTAATAAAGTGCGTTACAATCTCCACCTGACGTTCAGAATTGAATCTGATAATAATATGATAGATCAGAGTAAAGTCATTCTTAAAAGTGAAGGCTCGGTAAAATCATTAATGAAGGTTTTGGAGTAAAGCCTGTAATGAATATAAATCAATGAAAAATAAAGCGCCCATAAAATCACCCGGTGTAAACATACTGGCAATTAACAGCGGTTCGTCGAGCATCAAATTTTCTGTGTATCGCCTGAATGGGCACTTAGAACGAATTCTGGATGGAAATGTTGACCGGATTGGGCTGAAAGACACCAGGCTGGATTACAATAACCTGGCAACGGAAAAGCAGGGCAACCTCAGACTTGACCTCTCTGATCATAAATCGGTGGCCAATTTCCTGATAGGTTGGCTTGAAGAGCAGCTTGATTTTTCAATGATCAGTGGCATAGGTCATCGGGTGGTTTTCGGCATGAAACACACTGAGCCCGAAATTATTACTCAGAAACTGCTGGATGAGCTGCATCGCATCATTCCTTACGATTCTGATCATCTGCCCGAGGAAATTGAATTGATTCATGTTTTTCGTCAGCGTTACCCAAATTTGAAACAGGTCGCGTGTTTCGATACAGCCTTTCATTCAAAAATGCCTCGTGTGGCAAAACTGCTCCCCATTCCCCGCCGCTTTGATACTCTAGGCATACAGCGATATGGTTTCCATGGTTTGTCATATGCTTATTTGATGGCGGAATTTGGTCGTGTGGCCGGTAAAAAAGTAGCCCAAGGCCGTGTAGTATTGGCTCATTTGGGAAGCGGAGCCAGTATGGTCGCCGTTCACAAGGGCAAGAGCATGGACACCAGTATGGGTTTCACGCCAGCCGGAGGATTGATGATGGGTACCCGGTCTGGTGATCTGGATCCCGGGGTTGCCTGGTTTATGATGAAGTCAGAAAACCTATCACCCAAACAGTTCAATACGCTTATCAATCACGAATCCGGTTTGCTCGGCATTTCTGAAACCAGTTCGGACATGCAAGACCTGCTCGAGAGTCAAACCACCGACATCAGGGCTGCTGAGGCTGTCGAATTGTTCTGTTACCAGGTTAAAAAATGGATCGGAGCGTTTGCAGCGGTTCTGGGTGGATTGGATACATTGGTATTCAGTGGCGGAATGGGTGAGAATGCACCGGAAATTCGTTCACGAATTTGTGAGGAATTGGGATTTCTGGGTATCAAAATTGACGAAAAACGCAATAAAACAAACGCCCCGGTTATTTCAACCGATAAGGGCATTACCGCTGTTCGGGTCATTCATACCGATGAGGAATGGATGATTGCCAAAACAGTGAGCCAAATGCTAACGCTTACGAAAGATTAAAAGGAGTAGACGTATGTTATTCAAAGCAAAAACACTCAAAGCGTACAAATTACATGGTCATGATGGTGAAATCGGTCGCGTGAATCAATTCTACTTTGATGACCAACACTGGGCAATTCGCTACCTGGTTGCCAACACGGGCGGTTGGCTCACTGGCAGACAAGTCCTTATCTCCCCGTATGCACTGCTCGCGGTTGATAAAGCAGCGGAACACATCGACATCGATTTGACCAAAAAACAAATTGAGGATAGTCCGGCATTGGAAAGTGACAAGCCTGTTTCGCGACAATTCGAGGAGTCATACAATGGATATTTTGGATGGCCGGCGTATTGGGTTGGTCCATTAATGTGGGGTTATTATCCCAATATTTTGCGCGATAGAACACAACGGAAAGAAACAGGCCTGGAGCATAAAACCTGGGACGCTCACTTGCGTAGTACTGATGCTGTGAGTGGCCATCATATCCAGGCCAATGATGGCGATATTGGCCATGTTCAGGATTTTATCATCGATGCCGAAACCTGGGCGATTCGTTATTTAATAGTTGATACCAAGAACTGGTGGCCGGGAAAAATGGTCTTGGTTTCGACACAATGGATCGAGCGTGTCAGTTGGGACGAGTCGAAGGTCTTTGTCAATCTTTCCAGGGAAGACATCAAACAGTCTCCGGAATACTTTGAGCAGAATTCATTAACCCGGGATTATGAAGCCCAATTACATCACCATTATGGCCGACAAGGATATTGGCCTGAGGAAACGATTTCCAACGGTCATTCACATTGAACCCTTTGACTACGTTCTGAGGACAATGCCACCCGTCAATTGTACGAAGCCGAAGTCAGAGAGTGCTTGTCCCGAAAACTATCGGCAATCATTGGAAGTCGTTATGACAGGATGAGATCGGGACGAAATATTTCTGAGCAGAGACGAGTCTTAGGGAAAATCATTGAATTCACATCTAAAATGAAACGACGTCATGAAAACAAAAAAAATGTTAGATAAAAAACCTGTTATGGAAACTCATAAAAGTTCCGTAAAAGATGTTGTATCCAAACCAATAAAACCGAAAGAAAGCCAAGCGCCGTTATCACCCGAACATTTACATAAGCTTCATGCCTATTGGCGGGCGGCCAATTATCTGTCGGTTGGTCAGCTTTATCTTCACGACAACCCGTTATTAAAAGAACCCCTTAAATTGTCCCACATAAAGGCCATGCTGCTGGGTCATTGGGGTACCACGCCCGGGCAAAATTTCATTTATGCCCATTTAAACAGGGTGATTAAAAAATATGAACTGGATATGTTTTATATCGCAGGTCCTGGTCATGGAGGTCCTGCTTTGGTTGGAAACACGTATCTTGAAGGCACATACAGCGAGATTTATCCCCATATCACCCAGGACGAAGCGGGTTTGAAAAAGTTGTTTACTCAATTTTCTTTCCCGGGTGGAATCCCCAGTCATGTTTCACCTGATTGCCCGGGATCAATCCACGAAGGTGGAGAATTAGGTTATTCACTCAGCCATGCTTTCGGAGCAGCATTCGACAATCCTGAGCTGATTGTGGCGTGTGTTATCGGAGATGGCGAAGCAGAAACAGGTCCCCTGGCAACTGCCTGGCATTCCAACAAGTTCCTGAACCCGATTTCTGACGGGGCGGTGTTGCCAATTTTGCATCTTAATGGCTACAAAATAGCCAATCCAAGCGTATTGGCCCGTATCTCTCATGCGGAGTTGGATCAGATGCTCCGAGGCAACGGTTGGACGCCATATTTTGTTGAAGGTGATGATCCGGAAAAAATGCATCAACTCATGGCTGGTATTTTAGAAACAGCCATTAAGGAGATTAAACACATACAAAGCCACGCCAGAGATAATAACGACGCCACCCGTCCGCGCTGGCCGATGATTGTATTCAATTCTCCTAAAGGCTGGACCGGACCCAAAGTAGTGGACGGATTCCAAATCGAGGGGACATTTCGTGCTCACCAAATCCCATTACAAGTCGATTCTGATCACCCCCATCATCTCAAGCTTCTTGAAGGCTGGATGAAAAGCTATAAGCCGGAAGAACTTTTTGACAAGAACGGCCGTCTTTTACCTGAATTGTCCGAGCTTGCACCACTAGGTGAACGAAGAATGGGTGCCAACCCCCACGCCAACGGTGGGCTATTATTGCAGGATCTGATTATGCCGGATTTCCGGGATCATGCGGTTCTGGTACCATCTCCGGGTTCTGTTATGTCGTCTGACACACATGTGCTGGGTGAGTTCCTGCGTGATGTGATCAAACTTAACAAGGCTCAAAACAACTTCCGGGTTTTTGGTCCCGACGAAATCCTTTCCAACCGCCTGAACGCCATTTTTGAGGTGACCAACCGACAATGGGAAGCTCAGACACAAGATCATGATGAATTCCTGGCGACCCGGGGTCGGGCAATGGAAATGCTGAGTGAGCATCAATGCGAAGGCTGGCTCGAAGGGTATCTGCTCACGGGACGACATGGGCTGTTCACCAGTTATGAAGCATTTATTCACATTGTCGATTCCATGTTTAATCAACATGCTAAGTGGTTGAAAATCTGTAATAAATTGCCCTGGAGAATAAAAATAGCATCACTGAATTATCTGCTTGCTTCACATGTGTGGCAACAAGCCCATAATGGCGACACGCATCAGGATCCCGGATTTATTGATCATGTGGTAAACAAAAAGTCCGCCATTGCCAGGGTCTATCTGCCACCGGATTCTAACTGTTTATTGTCCGTCGGGGATCATTGTCTCAGGAGTCGTAATTATGTCAATGTTGTTATAGCCGGGAAATACATGGCGCCTCAATGGCTGAATATGGAAGATGCGATTGCGCATTGCACCCGTGGAATCAGTGTCTGGCACTGGGCCAGTAATGATCAGGATTCAGAGCCCGATGTGGTCATGGCCAGTTGCGGTGACGTCCCAACGCTTGAGTCGTTGGCAGCAGTTTCCATCCTTCGTGAACACCTGCCTGAATTGAAAATCAGGGTGGTTAACGTGGTCGATCTGATGAAACTTCAACCCAGTACAGAACACCCTCACGGGTTAAATGACGCTGAATTTGACGCGTATTTTACGAAAGACAAACCGATTATTTTTGCCTTCCACGGGTATCCAAAACTCATCCATCTCCTTACGTACCGCCGGACAAACCATGAAAACATGCATGTTCGTGGTTATAAGGAAGAAGGTACCATCACCACATATTTTGACAATCTGGTGCTCAACGACCTTGATCGGTTTCACCTGGTAATTGATGTCATCAATCGTCTGCCGCAGTTGAGTGACAAAGCGGCTAAACTGAAGCTAAAACTGGAGGAAAAGCTTATTGAACACAGAGCATATATCAATAAACACGGCGTGGATTTGCCGGAAATAAGCAACTGGAAATGGAATCAGGCCAATGCATAGAGATAGAAACTCCCTAGCGTGTCCGGAGTTTTTGGGGCTAACCATCATTCCTGTTGTTCACCTCTTCTGGAAGGTGACGGGCTCTCAAATTCACCCATCACTTTCGATAGCGGACGCGATTCGAGGCTTCAAGATCCGCGACAGAATTGCCATTAAATGACCCGCCTAACTACAGGCGAGCCGAGGCGCATGAAAAGTGTGCTGTCAGCAACCTGGATAATTGAAAACTTAACCATAAAGGAACGAATAAAATGAATGATAGTACTCAGAATCACCATAGACCTTATTGGAAACGGATACATCATACCTGGTATTTTTGGGTTTTCATGTTTTTAACATTTGCAAGCGTCATGTATTACATCATCAGTGTTGATTTTGCATTTGCACCTCACAAACCAATGATGCCTTCATCTCAAAATCACAGAGCACAATAGACACTCACCAATGAAGGATCATTCAGGATGAATGCCCACATTATCATAGATACCGCGCAGGCACTGGTAGCCGGTGACAAGGGATTGCTGGCCATGGATGAAAGTAATCCAACCTGCAACAAACGATTTAAAGCCTTAGGTATCCCCCAGAACGAAGAGACCCGTCGAGCCTATCGGGAAATGATTGTAACGACACCCGGTCTCAACGAATCCATTAGCGGAGCTATCCTCTATGACGAGACGATCCGTCAGAAAAAAAGAGATGGAACGCCCATCATCCAAGCCCTCATGAATATCGGAATCATTCCTGGTATCAAAGTGGACATGGGTGCCAAAGAGCTGGCTGGCCACCC
>MNWS01000158.1 GCA_001872685.1 Fidelibacterota bacterium CG1_02_48_14 | reverse complement strand
GGCGCCCACACCATGCTGCTATGGTTGTTGGGTCGGACGCCACACACGCCGATTGTAAAAGAAATCAAGCCAACAGCGGCCATTGCCTGGAAAAAAATCGGCTATGGCAAGGTGGTGAAACGCGGTCAGTACATCCCCATGTTTGATTGTCTGCCCGGCGAAGAAACGACATTGGGGGAAGCATTGGTTCGGAACCCGGCCCCCACCTGGAATCGGCTGGATGAGCGGTTCGTTGAGTCCGTTTACATTGATGCCGGCGAAAATGGCTATTTCTCGGCCGGTGAATTTTCCGTCCTTACTGCTGAAAGTCAGATGGAATTCGTCACCCCTGAGGAGATCGCCGATAAGGTTTTGATCGAGATTAAGGGAGGGAATACGGGAACGGACATTATAGGCGCGTTGGATTCAGCCGTTTTAGCGCCATCCTATCGTGCTGGACTGATCCGTAAAAATGCCATCGAACGCATGAATAAACTTCAGGCTGAAACGGGCTCTGATAGTGTGGCATTTGAATTACTGGGACCGCCACGGTTGACCAAATTACTCTACGAAATATACATGCTCAAACGCTTGTGTAATTCCATCAGCGAAGTACTGGAAACCTCGGCAGAAAAATTGTCCGCCATGATGGAAGAGATGATTTTGACTGACGATGAACTGCGTGCGACCATTATCTCCGTCGGGACTCCGATTCTGTTGTCCGATGGGAAAACCTACCTGCGGGGACCATCCATCTCAGTGCCGGTTTTCGAAGGGCAGCCCGTCCTGACAGTCAATGATGTGAATATTGGAAAATGGACTTCACAGGGATGGCTGGATCTGCGCGTCTCCAATCTGGAGTTCTGGCAGAAGCGACTACATTGCCTTCTGGATGACCAGGCCTTGGAACCGGAAGATGACTATTCTTCCTATTATTACCGCAATCGGCGCTTTCTGGATGCCAAAGAACGCATGGACATTGGTGCCATCGTCAATTGGGTTCTGGAGTATGAGGACAAAGGTTATCGGATCAAATAAACCGATAAATTGCAGAATGACGAGCTCACAACGATTGGAAATTGAACGAACGCCATGATAGAATACGGAAAGAAATTTTACGCGTTATGGTTCATCATGGGCTTTTTGATCGGTCTTTTTATGGGCTCGGTGTATGAAATGTCCGCGTTTGGCGCCATCGCGGGTGGCGGGCTTGGACTCTTCTATGCCTGGTTAAAAGGTCGGAACCAAAAACGGTGATTGCAAACACCGAGAGGAATCTTTCAGTGCGATTGGTTCGCGAAATCCGCCACACAAAGGAGTGTCAAAAATGCAGAGCTTAACCGCACGGAATGCATTGTGGATTGCTTTAGCAACAGGTTTTGGCGCCGTTCTGGAATTTTTCGCCATTTTACATTATCTGGATGTCCTGCCCGGTGACACGCTGGGAATCGTGGTTCAGAGCCTGGTCTGCATCTGTTTCATCGTCCTGGCCGGCATTTATTTTAGAACCTGGCTTAAGCTCCGACAACCACCGAACGACGACTAACACCATCATCTCCCATCCAGGAAAACTGAATTATAATCGATTCTGAAAAAGTTGGAATCTGGATGGTCGCCGACTATATTTGCGCGCTTTGATGGGTACAAATACAAGACATAAGCGCAATAGAATTAATGGCTTTTTGATAGTATGATTATCGCTATTGACGGACCGGCAGCATCGGGAAAGTCAAGCACTGCCTCACGGGTTGCCGGCGAATTAGGCTTTCGGCATATTGACACGGGGGCCATGTACCGGGCAGTCACGCTGCACATGTTGGAACGCCAGATTGATTTGGATGACCTTGATGCAGTCAAAGCCGAACTCGATGGATTAGAATTAAACCTCACCTTTGATGGTGATAATCAGCGCGTGATTCTGGCCGGCCGGGATGTGAGTGATCTAATCCGCACACCGGTCGTGAATGAGAATGTCAGTCAGGTCAGCGCGATTCCTGAAGTGCGTCGTTTGTTGGTTGAACGCCAGCGTGAGGCCGCAAACAATTATAATGTCGTCCTTGAGGGACGAGACATCGGCACGGTGGTTTTTCCCCAGGCTGAATTAAAAATTTTCATGGTGGCCGATGTTCACATTCGGGCACAGCGTCGCCAACGCGAATTGGCGGCATTGGGAATACAGCAAGAGCTGACTGAGTTAGAAAAAGATTTGACAGAGCGTGACAACGTGGATTCTTCGCGATCCTTGTCACCCTTAAAACCCGCTGTGGATGCCGTTAAGCTGGATACATCGAAATTAACCATCGATGCCCAGGTGGCATTCATCGTTAACCAAGCTGAGAGAATCATCGCACAGGAGGAAGGACCCTTCATGCCAGAAGAAGAAAAAAAGGATACTTTGCAAACTGAAGAACAGACTGCAGAGACATCCGATACTACCTCAGACGCCGTCGTGACGACGCCCGCCGAGGACACCCAGGAAGTGCAGGAAATCGTAGCATCAGAGCCTGAAACTGAGTCCGCACCGGAACCAGTTACTGAGCCGGAAACTGAGTCCGCACCGGAACCAGTTACTGAGCCGGAAACTGAATCTACCCCGGAACCAGATTCTGAGTCGGAAACTGTTTCCGCCACGGAACCCGTGGCTGAGGCCGAAACAACTGACACCGCCGAGACCCCAGAGCCCGCCAAAACCACCAAAAAGGTGGTTAAAGTGAAAGCACGCACGGCTGAATCGACTGCCAGTAAACCGGTAACCGAAGCCAGGGCGGCAGATGCGACACCGAAAAAGCATCCGTCCATTGATAAACGGGCTGCCATGAATGACATCTTTAACCAGATCAAGACCGTTAAGCCCGGACAATTAGCTGAAACAGTAGCCGAAGAATCCGAAGAGGTAAAGGACCTGTCTTTCCTTTTGGACCGCACGATTGCTGACATCACACCCCGTACACTGGTGGAAGGTCGCGTGATCTCCATTGGTGATCGGGAAGTTTTGGTCGACATCGGATTTAAGTCCGAAGGTTTGGTCTCTCGGGAAGAGTTCAAAGAGAGCGGCTTACCGAAAATCGGGGATAAAATCGAATTGTTTCTGGACACCTTGGAAGATGACCAGGGCCAGACCATTTTATCCAAGCGTAAAGCTGATTTCATGCGCGTCTGGACGAAAATCAAAGATGTCTACGATACCAACACCCTTATCAACGGCACCATCACCCGTCGCATTAAAGGCGGCATGATTGTCAATGTTATGGGGATTGATTCGTTCTTACCGGGTTCACAATTGGATGTACGTCCAATTCATGATTTCGATGCCTACATCGGGAAATCCTATGATTTCAAGATTGTAAAATTGAACGAAACCCGTAAGAATATCGTGTTATCGCGGAAAGACCTGCTGGAAGAGAAGCTGCAAAAACAGCGCGCTGAATTGCTTAAAAATATTGAAGTTGGCCAGATACTTGATGGCCGGGTAAAGAATATTACCGATTTTGGTGTTTTTGTTGATCTTGGTGGCGTTGATGGATTGCTGCATATCACTGATCTATCCTGGGGACGGGTCAACCATCCCTCCGAAGTTGTCGATATGGACGATGAGATCACCGTTAAGGTGATTGATTATGATGAGGAAAAACAACGGGTTTCATTAGGTCTGAAGCAGTTGCAGCCTCATCCATGGGAACATGTGGAAGAGCGTTATCCAATCGGGTCAACCGTGAAGGGTAAAGTTGTGAGCATCACCAATTACGGCATCTTCGTGGAATTGGAAGAAGGCGTCGAAGGTTTGGTGCACATCTCCGAAATTTCATGGACCCAACACATCAAACACCCGTCAGAAATTTATACAGTGGGTGATCTGATTGAGACCTCCGTGCTCTCGATTTCACCGAATGAACGCAAAATCAGTCTGGGTGTGAAACAACTCAAACCGGATCCATGGAGCATTATCGAGGATAACTATATCGTCGGAACCGTGCACAATGGCGTCGTCAAAAATCTCACGCAGTTCGGTGCTTTTGTTGAACTTGAAGAGGGTATCGAAGGTCTGATCCATATTTCGGATCTTTCCTGGACCCGGAAAGTTCGTCATCCAAAAGAATCGCTGAAACGTGGTGACGAAGTCGAAGTCCGGATTCTGGACATCTCTCTGGACCAGCGGAAGATTTCACTGGGCCTGAAACAGGCTGAGGACGATCCATGGCCGTTGATTGAGCAGGAATTTGCTGTCAACAGCAGCCACAAGGGCAAAGTCATCAAACTACTGGATAAAGGCATTATCCTGGAGTTGGAAGGCACCGACGTGGAAGGTTTGATTCCTTTGGCAACCTTCAACAAGAAAGATCGCAAAACGATCCTTGAGAAGTTTGAGCTTGATCAGGAAGTTGAAGTGAAGGTCATTGAAATTGATCCCAGCGACAAAAAGATCCTTGTTTCCCACGAAGCAGCGATCAAAGATAAAGAGCGTGCTGTCATTGACGAGTACCTGCGTGGCCAGAAGACTGACGGCAACAAACTGGATATTCCAGACGCTGTAGTCGCCAAAATCAAAGAGGCTGCGGAAGTAGAAGTCGAGAAAAAGAAGGACGCCGTCGCCAAAAAACGGGCGAAGGCAAAAGCTGAAGCGGAAGCTGATGCAGAAGCTGCAGCCGACGAAGCAGCAGATGATGTTGAAGAATCATCTGATGACGACGCGAACGAAAACGAACAGGATGCTGACGAAAAGTAGCAGACTGTTTTGATAACTATGAAGAGCCCTGCTTCGGCGGGGCTTTTCTTTGTGAGTCGGATTGAAAACAAATCCCATCCGACCGAACCCGAACCTATATTTACACCATGCCAGGCAGCTCACAACCAGGGAATCTTCAGGCGAAAATAGTCTCGGTCATCGTTGCCGTGTTTCTATGGTTTTTCGTCGTTACGGATGTCGTCTATTTCTTCGATATGGACATTCCCTTAAAGGTCATTGGACTGAATGAAAATAAAGCATTGGTCAAGCCCATACCAAAATCGGCAAGTGTGCGATTTCGTGGTCAGGGTCAGGTTTTGCTCTGGGCATACTTTACCTTGCCACTTTCCGAATCAGCCCTGTACCTGGATGTCTCCAAAATTCATAGCCTGCAGGAATATCACCTGAGTACCTATTTTGAACAACACCCGGATCTGGTGGTGCTTCCGAGAGATTTCGACATGGAATTTATCAATATCGTTCAGCCGGAGACAGTCTGGGTGAACCTGGAAGAGAGTATTTCACGCAATATTCCAGTCAAACCTGACCTCCAACTGAACACGGCTCCTGGATATGTCATCGTTGGCGGAATCCAATTTATGCCGGATTCCATTCGTGTAAAAGGTGCCGAAACACTTGTGAATCAAGTCAGGGTTCTCAAAACAGCGCCACTTAAGTTAGACAATGTCGTGAATGACATTTTCATGGATCTGCCGGTAAAAATCGAGACCTCACTGCCCTTATCCTATTCCGCCAATAAAATTCGACTCAGTGCAGATGTCCAAAGTATTGGCACGCGGCAAATCAATCGAATCCCCGTCAGCATCATCAATGTCCCGCCGGAGATGAAGCCCATTGCGATTCCGGACAAAATTGACCTCATATTGGAGGGCGGACAGGATATTTTATTGACCTTCAAACCTGAAAATTTCAGTGTCGTTTTTGATTTTGCTAAATCCTGGTCACCGGAACAACGCCAATATCCGCTTGAAATTGAAACTCCGGATGGTGTGCGGCGTATCAGCGGCGTGCACCCTGAAAAAGTTGAAATCATCCTGCGTTAATGACCTTTAAAAAAAATCCGATCATCCTGGGCATTGAAACTTCCTGTGACGAAACTGCCGCAGCGGTTTTCCGGGGACCAACGCTGCTGAGTCACATCGCCGCCTCTCAAATTGTGCATCAGGCCTATGGTGGTGTCGTTCCTGAGTATGCCAGTCGTGAACATGAAAAATTATTAGCACCCGTCGTTGAAAATACCATGACCCAGGCTGCCATCAACTGGCCGGACGTGGATGCGATAGCAGTTACCCAGGGACCCGGTCTGGCCGGATCGTTGTTGGTAGGATTGAGTTATGCCAAGGGGATAGCCATCGGACTGAACCGACCGTTGCTCGGCGTCAATCATATTGAAGGACACATTTTTGCCAATTTCATCGGGCAGTCTGAGTTACCAGTACCCTTTCTTTGTTTGCTCGTCTCTGGTGGGCACACCCAATTGATCCATGTTGAAGATATTCACCAGTATCGCCTGATTGGTCAGACTCGCGATGATGCTGCTGGCGAGGCATTTGATAAAGTGGGCCGGATGCTGGGTATCGGCTACCCTGGTGGTCCGCTCATCGACCAATTGGCGAAATCAGGGAATCCAAATTTCGAACATTTTCCCCGTTCAAAGTTCGATGGGAGTTATGATTTCTCCTTTTCAGGATTAAAAACGGCGGTGCTTTATTATGTTCAAAAACAGACAGGTGCATTTATAAATGATCATCTCGCAGACATCGCAGCCAGTTTTCAGCAAGCGGTTGTTGAGGTTTTGGTCAACCGGGCATTTGAAGCCGCAGCGGATTTGAAACTTGATAAACTGGTTTTGGCGGGAGGTGTGGCGGCCAACACAGCCTTACGGCGGTTAGCCGGACAACGGGCAAGTCAGACAGGTATAACCATTTTCCAGCCGGATCTCAGATATTGTACGGATAATGCTGCGATGATTGCCTATATGGGTTACTGGAAATATCGGCATGAACAGACACAGTCGCTGTCCATACCCGCTTTCCCAAATTTAAAGCTGAGTTTTGGCAACTAAGTGGTTCTTTTCGCGGAAATAATAACCAACATCGATTTCCACGGCCAGGTTTTCTGGTTGGCTCTGATTATCGGCTTGTTCGGATTTTGGATTTGGTACACGCACCGTACGGCGGGCCGAAGTCCGGTAGTATTGAAAGGTCTGTGGATAATTTGGTCGCTCCGGGGTCTTGGCGCAATTCTGCTGATTTTCCTGTTTTTTGAACCGGATTTGAATCTCTCCATTTCAGAATCGAAACCTAAAAAAATACTCGTTCTGGTTGATCAGTCCGCGAGTATGAAAAGTGCCTGGCAATCTGAATGGTCCATGGTTTTGCAGAATTTTCGTCAAACAGGGAATGACATTTCCCGGGACCATAAGCTGATCTGGGCGACGATGACAGGACCAAATATCACCCCAAGGGATGGGTTGAATGCTATCCGGTTTGACGGTAAATTCAGCCCCTTCCCGTCGAAATTAAGCACACCAATGCGCGATCAGATTGAAGGTGTCGTGCTTTTCTCGGATGGCCAGTTTAATGTGGGGCGATCACCTCTGGACGCCGAGTGGATCAACAACATTCCGATTTACCCGGTCATTCCAGCCTTACCCAAATCCCCAACCGGTCTTAAAATTGATGCCCTGATTGTTCCGGATTTCGTTCGTGCGGAAGATTCGCTGCCCATACAACTTTTCTGGCATTCACTTAGCGCTGAATTGAAAAACGCGACATTTTCCATTACTGATGTCGCTTCAAATACAGCCATTGTGGAGACGCGAGTCGCGGCGAATCATCACATTCGGACAAAAATAAAATTATCCGAACCCGGGATTCATCGTCTGAGATTTACGATCAAAAGCGCAAATCCTGAAGTTGCAGTTGAAGCTCGTAAAATGGTGAGAGTCGGTAAGTCGAGACAACATGTCGTTCTCATTGCAGATGCCCTAACACCGTTGGTGGGCGTCGTTCAACGAAGTCTGCCCGATTCAAATTACACCTTGGAAAGTTTGATCCTCACCAAACAAGGTCGGTTTATGTTGAATGCGGATCCGGAGAAAACTGAATCGCCGGATTTGCTCATTTTGTTGGATGACGGTATGCTGGGTGAAAATCGTGAGACCGCCAAGCTCATAACCAGAATTTACCAGGACTCAATTCCCACAGTCATTTTTAACCGGGGGCAGAGCAGGCTCCATCAGCTCATCGGAGGGTTACAGAGTGAGCGTATGGTCGATGACGGTGCATTTGTACCCACAATAACGCCTGAAGGAAGCGCTCATCCTCTGGGGATCATGGCAAATTCACCCGGGGGTAAGGACGCAAATATGGATTTCTGGGTTAGTTTGCCGCCCTTGGTGCCGAGTGCAAATGACCTGATGAGCACAGGTGGGATTCCGATATTTCAGAGGATTGGTGTCGCACGACCGCAGGCAGTTATAATATTGGATCGAACCCGACCCCTGGTCATTTTCAATGGCGATGGCTATTGGCGTTGGTTTTTCAGACCTGTCGGTGGCACCCACTTCGAGCAATTCTGGAATCAGGTGTTGACCTACCTCATTAACCGTGCCGATATGAAATTGGTTGCCATTCAGCTCCAATCACGGGAAAACACAGTGGGTGATGATTCACCCATCATCGTTCAGGTGCGTGATATTGAAGGCGCTCCGCTGGAAGGTGGTATGGTTTCACTTTCTCAGACAAAAATTGAAAACAAACGCACGGATGCATTGGGATTAGACCGAATTGGGCCAGGAACCTTTCAGGCAAATTTGAATACATTTGAAAATGGTAATTATCATTTGCGTGCAACCGTTGACCTCAATGGTACCACATGGGGAGCCGACACCGTGACTGTGAATATTGCACCTTTTTCCGCCGAAATGCAGCAGACAGGGGTGAATCGTCTGATGCTGGACCGTTTAGCGGTCAAATCCGGAGGCAACATCATCAACCAGGCAGAGGGGGTGAACATGAAATTCCCCCAAACGGAATATGTGATCTGGCACGAATTTCACTGGCCGGGCATCCGTAGCACATGGTTGATCGTTCTGATGATTGTCGTGTTCGGTCTGGAATGGGCGTACCGTCGCCGCATTGGATTAATGTAGCGGGAATGCTGTTTGAGTCACTGGCACTTGCGGCTATATTTCGGCACTTTTTGAAGCTGGGACGATCGATCAATGAATCAGGCGGGACTTGTTAGATGAAGAAAATTTGTGTGATAGGAACGGGGTATGTTGGACTGGTCTCCGGCGCCGGTTTGGCTGATTTCGGCAATGAGGTGATTTGTTGTGATATTGACGCCGGCAAGATTGACCAGCTCAATAATGGGATCATGCCGATCTATGAACCGGGTTTGAAAGAACTGGTTGATCGAAACATTAAGGGCAAACGGCTGAAATTTACCGCCGATGTTCCCAATGCCATTCTGAACTCAGATGTGATCTTCACTGCCGTTGGAACGCCCATGGGGCAGGATGGTGAAGCTGATTTGACAGCCGTGGAAGCGGTAGCTAAAACCGTCGCTCAGAATTTGAATGGCTACAAGGTAATTTGTACCAAAAGTACTGTGCCTGTTGGAACGGGCGAACGCATTAAACGGATTATCACCACTTTCAAGAACAATGGCAATGAGTTCGATGTCGTTTCCAACCCTGAGTTCCTGCGTGAAGGTTCCGCCGTCGGTGATTTTTTAATTCCTGACCGAGTGGTGTTTGGTGTGGAGAACGCCCGCGCTGAGAAGGTCATGCGAGATGTCTATCGGTCGCTGTTCCTCATTGAAACACCCATGGTCGTCACCAATATCGCCACCGCCGAATTGATCAAATATGCCTCCAATGCTTTTCTGGCCGTAAAAATTTCCTTCATTAATGAAATGTCCAACCTGGCGGATGCTGCTGGCGCTGATGTCCACGTCATTGCCAAGGCGATGGGGTTGGACGGTCGGATTTCCGCCAAGTTTTTGCATCCCGGTCCGGGGTATGGCGGAAGCTGTTTCCCCAAGGACACGCAAGCGCTGGCGAAGACGGCCGATAATTTTTCGGTAAACCTTGAAGTTGTGAAGGCAGCCATTCGGGCGAATGCCAATCAGCGTGAATCTGTCCTGGCCCGCATCAAGTCCATTTTACCGGATTTATCCGGCAAACGGGTTGCGGTACTTGGGCTGGCATTTAAGCCCAACACGGATGATGTCCGGGATACGCCAGCCGAACATATCATCAAGGGATTGATTCAAGCCGGAGCCAGCGTCGTTGGGTACGATCCCATCGCCGCGGAGAATTTTAAACGCTATTATCTCCCGGATCTGGAAGTCAAAGATTCAGTTTGGGAAGCAGTCGAGAATGCTGACTTGACGGTAATTCTCACGGAATGGAATGAATTGCGCGGGTTGAGTTTACCCATGTTGAAAGAAAAAATGAAGCAACCAAATGTGGTTGATGCGCGCAACATCCTGAATATTGATGAGTTAAAGTTGCTTGGCTTTACCTACCGGAATATGGGTCGCAGCAAAATCTAAATTTGAGAAATGGAAATGTGAACCAGGACTATGGAAGCACTACTAAAGAAAATTGAGCAAAAAGAGGCTGTCGTTGGTGTCATCGGTCTCGGGTATGTCGGTCTGCCGCTGGCGGTCGAATTTGCCAAGGCCGGATTAAAAGTGATTGGTATTGATGTCAATCAGAAGCGAGTTGATCAGCTCAATCGCGGTGAAAATTATATTCAGGATGTGGACGACAATGAACTTCGCGATTTGGTAAAAAGTGGGATACTGGCGGCCACAACGGACTTTAGCAGTTTGAAACACATTGATGCCCTGAGTATTGCTGTGCCCACACCGTTGAACAAGACCAAGGATCCGGACATCAGTTTCATCCTTCAGGTGAACGAGCAGATCGGGAAATATCTCCACAAAGATTTGGTGGTGATTTTGGAAAGTACGACTTACCCCGGAACGACCCGTGAGCTTATTTTGCCAACACTGGAGTCCACCGGATTGCGCGTTGGGAAGGAT
>MNWS01000239.1:0-10447 GCA_001872685.1 Fidelibacterota bacterium CG1_02_48_14 | reverse complement strand
GCCGTATGAGCTGTAAAATGGCATAAAGAAAAAGGGCTCGGTATAATTCCATACCAGGCCATATTGGTCAATCACGCCATCGCCATCCAGATCGAGGGTCAGTTTTTGACCGTATTCGATGAGCTCATCCAGGGTCTCCGGGGCGTGATCCAAACCAACGTCAGCGAAAAGTCGCTTGTTCCAAACCAAGGCCAGATGATTGCCCAATTCATCTCCTATCTGGTAGAGATGGTCACGGTAATAGGTCAGTCCGGTAGGATCAAAATCTTTCAGAAATGCTGTATCAAACGCATTTTCCAATGGTTTGATGATGTTCATTTCATCTAGGGCACCTGTAAAATCGCTGGGGCCGTATAATATTTCGGGGCCACCGCCGGTAAATGCAGCCGCCGCCTGATAGCCCATGCGCAATTCTTCATTTTCTTTGTAGAGCGGCTCAACTTTGATGTCCGGATGGAGTTGCTCATACTCCAGGATCAGATCATTTAAAACTGCCCGACTGGGTGCCGGACGCTGATGCCATAGATGCAGGGTTAAGGGCTTCTCGTCCGCGATAGAAAATGTTGAAAATCCCATCATGACCAGGAACATCAAGACCCGGTATAAGACACCTGTTTTTTTGTAACGATCAGATTGATTTGTAATGTGTGCGAGCATCAAAATTTCCTGCCATTTTAGCTGACAATACCGGACTCAATATTCCAGGCTCAGAACAGCCAAAGAGAGTATTGAAATTAGCGAAAAAACATTTGCTCAAAATATACGATTTCCCGGTCCTCATCCAACAAACAAGGGCTTTTCAGAAAGCGCGTACTGATGATTTTATTCCCATCTTTTTAAGCAAATAGTTTGCTGATTTTTCTTACTCCGACGTAGAGGAGAAGTGAATCCTTTCAAGATTAAATCATGGTGCAACGATCCTCTTCGTTTAAATTTACCAACAATATTTTTGACGCTGAACCGAGATGCTTTTTCAACGAAATCCATCTCATTTCTTTCCACCAAAAAGGAGACATTATGTCATCACGAAGTAAAAACATTTTTATGGCATTTTTAATGGCTGTCACCCTGTTCGGTGCACCACTTTTCAGTCAAACGGTACCGGTGACTTTTCACTTCGACCCGCCTCTGGATAATTTTCAGGTCGTGCGCGTGGTAGGAAGTTTTAATGGTTGGAACAATGCCGACAATGCCCTTACCATGACCGACACGGATGGAGACGGCGTTTTCACTCTCACGACACCGCTGGCTACCGGTATTACCCATATGTATAAATTTTGTCTGGATGCCGACTGGGGACAGGCATTCACAGATCCTGATAATCCGGTGTTTAACGTCGCCGACAACAACAATTCAGTACTCGATCTGACCGATCCGAATATCACTTATCTCCTGCCAATGGATATTAATTCTTCCGGTGCGCAGTATGTTGATGTTTCAGCTGATGGTGAATCTGTTCGGGCAGTCATTGACAATTCTGCCGGTTTTCCACTCGACCTGACCACGTTGGAAGTGCTTTACGATGGCAACACCATCGAAAACCCCAGCCAATATTTCACTATTGAAACCGGTGAATTTCTTTACAACATGCCATCAACTCCCAGTATCGGTGAACACACAATTCAGGTCACAATCGGGTCGGCTATTGACACCATCAGCAGAAGTTCAACATACCGTTACGATCCCAGCATGGTTGTTTATCACGTGCCGACTGACTTTTACTTCGACACGCATAACTCCCGCACACCCTTCCTCACGGGTAACATTAACTCCGTTTCCGTTATGGGCACTTTCAACAACTGGAATAATCAGTTCGATCCAATGCAGGACGAAGATGGCGATGGTGTTTGGGAGGCAACCACCCTCCTCGAACCCCACGGCTGGCCGTATAAGTTTCAAATCAACGGCGGTCTCTGGACCAACGATTTCGACAATCCTGAGTTCAATCCGGACAATCCTGACAACAATTGGATTGTCGTTGTGACGGACTCGGTGCCAACCATTAAGCTACTGACACCCCAGGAATGTACCACCTACATCAATGGTCAAACCTTGCCGCCGTCGCTGGACCTGACAGCACGGTTATCGCCTGGAATTCTCGGCGGGACGGTTGACGAAAGTACCATTTTGGCTACACTGAATGATGACCCCCTGACAGTGGAATTTGATGCGGAAACAGGCATTTTGTCAGCAACCCAACTTCTCTTGATGTCAGGCTCTCCTAACCACATTCAGATTGGATTTTCGAACACAGCCGGAGTATCGGTATCCAACATTTTTACACTGGGGTTATTTGAACCCGGTACCGGATTCAACAATGTGGATGCAATTGGCGACGTGCAATACACCCCACCATCCGAAATCTCGCCGGAAGAGCTGGATATTGAACAATTTCGCATCGAAGCAATAGGTGAAGACTACGACCAGCTTCATTTTGTCGTGAAAATGGGTGGTATTAATGATCGCACCCGTTTGGGACTTCTCGTCACCAATCCGGTTTCCACGCTCGCGGACGGTCCGCGGGAACTTGATCTGGAATTGCCGGACTGGAATGGCGCCGGGATTTTCTTATCACTGGCAGACCCAAACAGCGTAACATTCAATTCAACTATTGAAAACCGATTCCAGGAAAGTCGCGATCCGGAAATCTTCGGAAATCAGGTCGTACAAATTGACGCTGGTGCGCTCACACTAAACCAGTTTGATTTTATTGTACCGCTGGCTTACCTCGACAGCTTGTTGGGTGGCTGGAATCAAGAGCGTGTGTTTATCCTCTTTTCTTATGTTGCCGAGTCAGATGGCAGTGGAAACAGTACCGAGATTTCAGAAACTCAGGGTGGAATCGACGGACCCGAAGACCCGGACATTTACGATGCGGCATTTATTCGGAGTGGATTTTGGCAAAATCGAATCCTCACCAATTACATTCCTGCCGGCAATACTTCCGGTCCTCGTCTGTCAGCCCTGGATGGTACCGGTCGTGGTCAGGCGATTCTGGAAAGCAGCGATATTTCCGACAGTCTGGCGACATTTGGTCCGGTCATCACCTTCCTCTCACCGGATGTCACCTATTGGCATCCCGAGGTAGACATTGCCTGGATGGTATCCGATACACTTGTGAATTCAACGACGCTGACCCTGAATGGGGTCGAATACGAGGTCGAAGCTGTTGACGGAGTTTTCACCTATGCCGCCACATTGGTGGAAGGTGAAAACACGGCTGTGGTTCGGGCGGTGGGAAATAATGGATTTGCCACCACCTCAATTCCCCGGATTTATTCCTACACAACCAATCACAACCCAAGTGTATCCATCAGCATTGAAACAAATGACAGAGTCATGGTCCTCACAGCACACGGCGTCTCACCGGACAGCCTGAACATGACCTATACTTGGTGGGGTGATGCAAGCAATCCGGCTCCCATAACCATTTTGCCGTTTAATTACACCTCCATTACCCGGACAATCCCGGCCGCGAACGGGGAGTACTTCTTCAATGTTCGTGTGAAAGATTCCGAAAATCGAACATCAACAGCGCGGTGCTATATCACCGCGACGGACAGCGGAATCACCGCCGGTGGATTGGAAAATCACGCCAAATGGATCGACTCCGCTATTTTCTACGAGATTTATCCGCGCTCGTTTAGCGAACAGGGTGGATTCAGCGGGATTCAGGCGCGCATTCCGGACATGCTGGATTTGGGAATCAATGCTGTCTGGTTGATGCCGATTTTTGAAGGACCAACTACCCATGGGTACGAGATCACCGATTACTACGAACTCGAACAGGACTTTGGAACTGAAGGAGAATTCGAGTCGCTGGTAACGGCATTACACGCCAACGGGATTAAGATCATTTTGGATTTCGTCGTGAATCACACCGGAATCGGTCATTCGTTTATCCAAAATGTGTTCCAGTACCACGAATATTCGCCCTGGGCGGATTGGTATCTTTGGGATGGTGAAGCCGGGAATTCCAATTATGAATACTATTTTGATTGGGCGTCACTTCCCAATCTCAACCATTCCAACCCGGATGTGAGAGCGGAATTCATTAATGTCGCCAAATATTGGGTGACGAATTTTAGCATCGATGGCTACCGTTGCGATGTCGCCTGGGGTGTGGAGGAGCGGAATACCCAATTCTGGCAGGAATGGCGGCAGGCATTGAAAAACATCAAGCCTGAAGTTTTTCTTGAAGCTGAAGCCTCGTCGGCAGAATCTGTTTTCTACGATAACCGATTTGATTCTGCGAATGACTGGGAATTACGGAATCGCATTTTGGAAGCCATTCAGGGGACCAATACGATTGGTGCAATGGATGCAGAATTACGCCGGTCTTATCCAACAGATGCCAGACCATTCCGATTCCTGGAGAATCACGACGAGTCACGCATGGCTGCAACATTTGATACGCAGCGTTCAAAACTGGCTCATTCTATCATCATGATGGCTAATGGTGTTCCGCTGGTTTACTCGGGTGGTGAAGTCGGTGAGGAATCCGGTCGTGGTTTGATTAATTGGAGCGATCCGGACAATATCCGGCCATATTTCAAACGACTCATAGAAATTCGTAAGGATTACGTCCACACACCAACAATTCAACGATTGAATAATAATGATGCCGTGGATGTTTACTCGTTCGCCTCAATCAGCGCTGAACATACGGTTGTTACTTTGGCAAATTTCCGTGCAGCAACCACTTCTGACTTCACGATCGATCTTTCGAGTATCGCACCGGAGGGTGATGGTCCGTTTTACTTCACTGATTTGATGACTGGAGAGGTGATTACAGTGACTGCTGGTGAGACCAGTGCGGTACCGGTTACCATCGAAGGCTTTGGGACACGCATATTCTATTATGCGAACCATTTTGTCGGTGTAGATCAGATGGACAATCCGGCTAATCAGATCAAGGAATTCGGATTGAATCAAAACTACCCGAATCCTTTCAACCCGACGACAGCGATTCGGTATACACTGCCGGAAGCATCGCAGGTGACCATTGCGATCTTCGATATTATGGGTCGTCAGGTGTCTGAGCTGGTGAATACCACCCAAGCCGGAGGCAGATATCAGATTGTATGGGATGGCCGGAATAGCAGCCAGATCCAGGTCGCTTCGGGTGTCTATTTCTACCGAATGATCGCCCGAAATCAGGGTGGCACAGTCATTTCGCAACAAACAAAACGGATGCTCCTGGTCAAGTAAACGGAAAACTCTCCGATAAAAAACGGCCTTTGAATGAAGCGCCCCGGATTTCCATCACCGGGGCGTTTTTTTCATTATTGAATTTGTGAAGGAGGGATATTCCCTGGGAGCTAAGAGAAATTATTCCTCGATGATACCGGTTGATTGGGCTGGGAAAAATAGTTTCAGAGCTTCATCCAGATGAGCGCGCCAAGCTCCCCAGGAATGACCTTCGTGCCAGGTTAAGTAAGTATAGGGAACGCCGCGACTGTCAAGTGTAGCTCGCATACTCGCGGTCGCATTATAAATGGAAGGTTCATAGGTTCCGGCATCCATGTAAATAGTCGTTTCTATCTGAGGGACATTTTGGTATTGCTGGATAATGTCACCGAACCAGATTGCTGGTGAAAATGCGCCACAATTGCCGAATAGATCCGGGCGTTGTATACAGAAATAAAAGGATGTCAATCCGCCCAAAGAGACGCCAATAGTGGCTCGCGTGGCAGGTGATTGAGTGATGCGATACTGTGCCTCAACCCAGGGGATGAGCTGGTCACAAAACATATTGAGAAAATTCTGATCGTAAGAATATTCCTGATTGCGATTGGTGGGGTCCACAAACACAGCCACAATCGGCTGAATCAATTGATTATAAATGAGGTAGTCCAGGACATTTCCGGCTGAACCCAGTGTCACCCATTCACTGCCGTCATGGAAATAGGCGACGGGGAAGGAATCGGTGTTAGTTGAATAACCCGGTGGTAAATAGACTTTTACCGCTCGGCTGACACCGCTGCTATCGGTAAAAAGTTGATTGATCATGGTGCCGTGGGGTATCGCCTGGGATAGAATTTCCACCGGTTGCAAATAAAACGGCATGGATAATTCTGAATTCGGACCGAAACCACCGGAACAGGTATGGGGATTTAGGGGATCCAAAATCCACTGACTATTATTCACGACCAGTTTATAATCCAATCGGGCATCGGGCTCGAAGGTCTCCATACGGTAGAATAAGTCGGTGCCGGTCAAACGAACAAATTCGTGGTTTTCCAGATTCCATCCGTTGAAATCGCCAGCCACACTGAGCGTGCTGGTCGAGCCGGATCGGTATAGGAAAAAAGCCCTGGTCGTATCTTCCAGGTATGGAATGCCTGTCGTACTCTGCGCCCAAGTGATGAAAGAATCAACCAGTGCCATTTTTTCAGAGGTACTGCCTGCCACCATGACCTGCCCGATAAAATCGTTGAAGGAGGTAAATCCCACCACCTGTTCCTGAAATTTTACCAGGTCGTTGGGTGCATTATTTTTTTTCTCAGGCTCGACCAACTGCGTCCACTGCTGGCAGCTAACCAGTGATATTGATAGTAATACCGGTAGCGAAACCGATACAAAGAGCATAGCGACCCTGATTTTGTTTGGATGATCCAATGATTTCCTGCCTCTCGTGAAAGATTTTTTTGTTCGTGCAAAGGTAATCATTTAAAAAAAGAGGGCGACTATGAAAGTCGCCCTCTGAATCAAAGATTCAACCAGTCAACAATGTGCTAAAATAGCAACACGGTTTGATGATGGGTTATTTCATCAATACCATTTTGTTGGTCAGCATTTTGTTACCGGCTTCCAGGCGATAAATGTACAAGCCACTATTCACCTTTTCGCCATTGTTGTTGGTGGCATCCCACATGACGCGGTAATTACCAACATTACGAGCGGAATTTACCAGGGATTTTACTTCCTGACCCAACACGTTGTAAACCGTCAGCTTAACTGCACCAGCCTTGGCGATGCTGAAGTTGATGGCGGTACTTGGGTTGAAGGGGTTCGGATAGTTCTGATCCAAAGTATATTCTGTCGGGATTCCCGGCATTTCTTCGATTGCCAGCGGCGCACAGAGCTGCGGGAAAGGCAGATTTGTATCGGTGTTGGTCTCTCCAAAACAATCTTCAGGTGCAACATAGGTGGCCGCTGCATCATCAATGAGGACATGTCTGTTATTACCAAAACCGGATTCATTATCCAATGAATTCACACCGTACTTGTACTCTTGATTTTTTGCCTGACCGGCAGTAAACAAATAATCAAATGAATATTTGAAAGTATCCTCGTAGGTCATCGCCCACTCACCGACACATGTCGTATCAGTACCCCAACCCCACCATTGGCTCATGATACCATTGATGCAAACACCAGCAACTTCTGACCAGGCAACGATATCATCAGAACCCGTCTGGGTATCAATCAATGTATCACCAGCAGCCAAAGCACGATATACGGAGGAGATGTCAACACTGAATGTCACGGTTACATCCTGCATAATGATGTCATCCGGCGTGATGTCTGCGAAATATTCAACGGGTTGAAGAATTTCGCCATAGCCGTTATCATCTGTGTCTTCTTCCGCTCCATTTGGTGTCCAGCTACGGTTTGGGGAACCTTCCCAAATTGCGGCATTCGGATCGCCACCTGTCAGGATGACAAACTTGTATTCCACAGCACTGCCAACCGGAATATTATCAAATTGATTGATGATAATGTAGACATTGGCTGTGTTAGGATCTTCCGTCATGGCAATCGCGCCACCCCAACCACCGTACTGGGACGGGGCTCCACGAACAACAATCAGGTCACCGGCATCCGGATCAAAATTGCCATTTAAAAGCTGAACACTCATATCCACTTGCAGCAGCGCCTCAACACTTGCTGTTGCGGCTGGCTCCTGACGGTTGTACCAGTCAACCGGGATGTCATTGGCGCCATCCACCACATCATACGTACGATTCGGATCACCTTCTGCGGTACCCCAATCAGCATTCATACGGAATTTGTACTCAATGCCGCCAACGGCCACACTGTCAACAGTCAGACTGTAAACAGAATCACCATCAGCATCAGTGAAATGGTCGCTACCACCCCATCCATTCAAGGATCCGGCTACGTCCACAAAATCACTGGCAGGGTCAAAATTCCCTAAGTCAATTTGGAAAGCCATGTTGACATTGAATGTCACCGTGGCACCAAAGGTCATTCCGACACCGAATGTCAGAACGGTTAAAACGAGTAACAACTTTTTCATAGTTGCTCCTTTCATGGGTTGATTCATTCTCAATTAAAAAACCAATGCAACACTGAAATTCTGAATCTCAGTGAGTCTTCCAAAAATTTGGTAGCCATAGTCGGCACGGAGTCTGACACCGGTAAGGGGAACATTCAGACCTGCTCCCAAAGTGAGTCCTTCTTCTGAGTCCTCTAAAAACAAACTTTTATAGCCTGCGCGTATTGCGAGTTGATTGAATAACAGCAACTCGCTGCCAATATTCACACTTTCGTTATTGTAATTGGGGTGCAAAGCATCTATCGCAATTTTTAATTGTAGTGGTCCCTGATTAAAAATGTCCATAACCAAACCAGCTCGGAAAAGTATGGGTAAGTTAAAAGGATCAGTTTTCAGTGACGACACAATTTTACTATTATTTCCCTTTAAGTCCGGAGCTATGTCATAAAAATGATCCAGGTCATGCCCGACAAGTTGGAGAGGTGAGCCAAAATTAGAAATGCTCATCCCGATCGTTAGTCCTCTGAAGCCTGTGCGATATAAAGTCCCCAGATCCAAGGCCATCGCCGAAGCTTGCTCATGCCAAATTCTTTGTTGAATATATTTCATCGTTCCACCGATAAAAAACCGGTCGGTCATGGCCCGGGCTAAGGTCACCCCTACTGCCAGATCGGTTGCAGTAAAAGTCAATCCATCCCCTTCCGGTTTTTCAACTGTCGTGTGAAGCATGTTCCCATAATCCAGAACAGTTGTAGAAATGCCGATTACACCAAAGCCTGGCATTTGAAAAACACCCGCCACATAATCGAAGCGTGTATCAGCCAGGTACCCGGTATGAACAAATAAAACCTCACTGCCCATCAAACTGGCAGCGGCTCCCGGATTCCAGTAAAGAGCTGTGGCGTCATTGACACTGGCCACATTGGCACCGCCCATACCCAAGGAGCGACCACCTACTTCAATCCCCAAAAAGGGCGCCGCTTTGGTGCCCACCATAGATTGAGCGGCCAGCATGAGTGGGAAAAGAAGAAGTAAGCCTGTATTTGTAAAAAGTCGTTTCATGTAAATTACTTAATGATTGCAAACTTACCGATTGATTCACCCAATTTACCTGCGTCAATATGGTAAATATAGACACCATAAGAAATATCCAGACCCTCTTTGGTCCTTAAATCCCACGATACCGAACCGTCAAATATACCACCGTTATGGTGGAGTGTTCGGATATGATCACCTCGAATCGTATAGATTCGAATATCGGCTTCCTCAGGAAGATGGATAAAATCAATTCTGCGCTCACCCCGCCCGGATACGAACCGATTCACTGATTCCCACGAGGCTGCAACAATATAGGGATTTGGAACCACCCGGATTCGATCCTGCCATCCGTCAGTGCTAGCATCATCAATTTTCGCACTCAATGTTGCATAAGAGAAGACATCCCTAGAAGTAAAGGGCTTAACTGTATAAAGGTGCAATGTATCACCTGAGCCGAGACTCACGACATCACTGTATAGGGTATCATGAGGCGAAATTGTGATTGTATCACGATATACAACCTTAAGTGACCATGCAATAAAGCGCTCACTGTCCGAGGTTGTGGGAATAAAATAGATATTGAAATCCCTTACGGTATTACCAATCGCTTTGTACCCGGGAGCCTTTAACTCCTGCCCTGTCGTTGTATCCCAAACTCTGAAATTAATGGGTTTGGATGAGATACTGGACCCAAAACCAGCGCTCCAGGCGGAAGAGGTTTGAACCGTGCTATCATAAAATACAACATCATAATCATGCGGTATTTTTCGCTTGGCAGAATTAAAAACTGCATCAATCGCCAGGGAGATTGTTGGTAAGTCTACGGCATCGCGATTACTGGTATATCTGGATGGAGCCGTGGCTATCTGCCACTTGTTCCCAAAAATGTAACGCACCCCATCGACGACTTGAGATTCGCTTCGAATATCTGGATAAAGGAGGCTAGAATTATCCCGCAGGTTAATAAAATCAGGACTACTAAGATTTAAGTTATTGGATCGGGTTACAATTGTATCCGGACCTGTCTCACCCGTGCGGTAGACGGAAAATTGAGTTGTAATTGCCTGTAATTCATCAGGGTCCTTCGTATCTAGATGAGGCTCGCCTGGATCCGGCAAACCATTCCCCTCAGATCCATCTGGGTCCGGGCCAGGATAAGTACCA
>MNWS01000198.1:6789-10820 GCA_001872685.1 Fidelibacterota bacterium CG1_02_48_14 | reverse complement strand
AAATCACACTCGGGCAAAACCTAAATATTTTCGCAATTACCACCAATTGAATTCAGTGAGACTATAATTTCAGAAGCAAAGCGAACTGAAATTATACAGTCGAACTAATCCCGAAAGCGAAGCTATTCGGGATCTCATGGGTAATATTCCCCGCCCCTGGGGGCGATACGAATAAATTTCAACCATACCGATTGATACCCCGCCGCTTGCGACGGGGAGCGCCATTTGATTCCGGGTGTTATCTCTTGCCACCCGAATGAATTCGGGTGCTGGTTTTTTGAAAAGCTAATCGAACACTGTTCCACCTACGCTTCCCTCGCCTTTTGAGCCTGGAAACCAACTACGGATAAACCCACGATTATGGATAATAGAATCAAAAACGGGATGATTACCGCTTGGGGTGACAGGCAGGGCGGGTTAATTTCTGCCCGTTCAATCCTGCTGAGACAAGGGGAGTACACTTCTGATCTGTTCGAAATGTCATCGACTAAACCAACCAGGACCTGAAGGGTTTTTATACAGTACAGACTGTATAAAAAATCTGGCAAGGACCTTGGGTTACAGTCTAGATTATTATTTGTATGAGACTTACAAGGAAGTATCAATGTGGCAGACGGAATTTTATTCGACAAAACAGGCTGTGTTGAAGGTTTTATGCAGACTGGATAAACACTAGTTAGGCCTATTCAATATTGCCGGAGCATTTCATGTCCGTAGAAGAGAAAATTTTTCAGCGTCTCGCAGAACTTATCGAGCAAAGCAAAGCGCTATCTGTCGTAAACGAGTACGGGCAATGCGTCGAGGAGAAGCAACTTGCGGACTGCTCGGCTTGGATAACGGCAGCCCAAAATGCAGTTCACCTAATATTTACTTCGCCGAACGCGCCATATCGACTGAAAGCTGACCGAATCGCCGGTGCGTCGCATGGCTATGTCATTCCTACCGCGGTAGCGGAACTCGCTTCGGTGTTGCGAAGCATGGTTACCGACGCAAACGCCGGACTCTTGGCGTCGGTAGCAAACCAAGCTAGAGCCGAAACCTTTGACGACTTTCTCGATCACGCCGATGCCTACGTCAAGGAAGGGCGAAAGAATGAGGCTGGCGTCATCGCTGGCGTCGTATTCGAGGATACGCTACGTCAAGTCTGCCGAAATGAAAGCATCGCCGAGAAGGGTCTTAAGCTCGATGGCTTAATTTCTGAACTTACTACACGAGGGGAACTGTCGGGGGTCAAAGCTAAGCGGGTGCGTGTTGCTGCACACGTCCGTACCAAAGCAAGCCACGCACAATGGGATGAATATGAACTCGAAGACGTTCGCGCAACAATCGAATTCACGCGAGAGCTTATCTCGGCCAAGCTCGACAAATAGGGCTAACCCGGCGGTGCAGGGGACGCTGCGCGATAAAGCCGCGCCGCGCCCCTGACCTTGAACGTTATACAACTAATGCATACTAACACATAGGAAACTGAAAAATGAAATTGAAGATCATTGCAGTAATCGTATCACTTCTGTTTATTGGCTGTGAAGAACTATTGAACGTTGAAGCAACAAGTATGACAATTGAACGAGTCAAATTGGAAAAGCTCCCCTTTTCCGATGGCAGCGGCTTGGCTTGGGATGAACTTTCAGGGCCAGACATCTTTATCAGGTTTGAGGAAGAGAACGTGACTGGTGGAATTGAGACTGGGACAAATCAGGATATTTCACCGAGTGATTTACCCGTAACATGGTCGATGAGTCCAACATTCACCCTGGGTGACTTTTCCAACATGCTAGAAATCTACATTTATGATGAAGATGTGCTTTCCGATGATTTTATAGACGGTGCGGCCTTTGAATTTGATCCAAGTGAAACTCCTGATACTTGGACACTAGATGTTAGCGATAATTTGCAAATCACTATTGAAGTTAGTTACGAGTTTTAAATCACAATTTGTTGTATAACCAGCGCTTGCTGCTGACTTTCACGAATGATGAGGTCATGGAAATATCAGATGAATAAAGCAAAGCAATTTCAAGGGTCGCTGATACTCCAAGCCGGCAGCAGAAGCGCCAACCGTTAGAAAACCCTAGGTGGCGGGTGTTTGGTTAGAAAGAAGACCTTGCATGCGTACCACATTACGGTACATTTAGTGCAATTAGATGCAAGGAGCAGACCATGATAGAAGTTTCAGTAAACCAATTTAGAGCAAATATAAAATCCTTGGTAGATCGTGCTTTATCGAGTCATTCAACCATTAGAGTAAAAAGACGGGCTGGAAATGATTTTGTGGTATTAAGCGCTGAGGACTGGGAGAGAGAACAAGAGACCCTGTTTGTTCTTCAAAATAGATCTCTCACTTCCCAGATTTCTGAATCAGTTGGCACCCACAATGCGGGAGCTGGCTATTCACCTTCTGCAGAGGAAATGAATGAGATCAATCGTCTTTGAGGGTAAAACGTGGTCGAAGTATGAAGAACTGCGCAAAACGGATCAAAAACTTCATACCAACCTGTGCAAAATCATACAAGAAATGCAGAGAGAAGACCCGAGCAGGGGAATTGGAAAGCCTGAGCAACTGCAACACAATCTCTCAGGTTTTTGGTCACGCAGGCTGTCTCGCGGCGATCGTTTGATTTACAAATATGATGAAAAGGCAGTTTACATTTTTGCCATTGGCGGGCATTACGACACTCAATAATACAAAGAATTTGGGTCTTCTAACAAAAGCTTAGAGCTGACTCACACGCAAGGGAGTGCTTGACAAAAGTGAGGACGGATACAGAACTAAAACAATTCGAGTCTGTTTCGGGCAGCCAGAGCGCCAGCCGTTATGCGTAAAAGAAGGGAGTCCTATTAATGAAGCCAAGAATAAGCATGATCACCCTCGGTGTTCGTGATCTTGCGGCGGCGGTTGAGTTCTACGAGAAAGGGCTCGGCTTTCCTCGGATGGAATCGCCTCCCGATGTTGCGTTCTTCACCCTCAGTGGTACGTGGTTGGGATTGTATGGGCGGGAGTCGTTGGCGGAGGATGCAGCGGTATCCCACGTGGGCGAGGGTTTCGAAGCATTTTCACTTGCCCATAACGTTAGCTCAGAAAAAGAGGTTGATGTGGTCATATCGCAAGCCATCAATGCCGGTGCAACCTTGGTCAAGAAGCCGCAGAAGGTTTTCTGGGGTGGTTATAGTGGATACTTCAAAGATCTCGATGGGCATCTTTGGGAGGTTGCCCATAATCCACTATTCTGGGTAGGTCCGAAAGATGATAACGCCTAACAGGGCATTTCACCGGAAGGCAATTCCGTTGTGCTTCATCGCCGCGGATGTGAAACGAGTACGCGCACGAGTACGAACTCCAATAGAACACGGATACCGCTGATGAAACGGATCGACACCAGTCTATCCACACTCTCGATACCACTCCCCTGATGAAGCAACTTGGCGTGTATACAGCAGAATATCGGAAGATTCAAGGCTCTGTAAAGTATTCCGCCGAAGAACAATATCTGCTTAAGAAATTACGCGCTGATCTCCGGAACCCGACGTTATCGAAAATATTATCGCTGTTCATTCCTGGGGCTGGGCAAATGTATTCTTCTCATCCGATTGATGGACTACAAGCCCTCCTTGTTGTTGGCGCGGGATCCATGTTCTCTCTGGTGGCGATTAATAGCTATCACGCGGGTGATCTTCACTTAGCAGTTCCGATTGCGACTACCAGCATTACCGCCCTTTTTCATTATGCAAATGTTCTATCGGGCCAAAGAGCTGCGATTTATAGAAATATGAAACTAAAGAGGGATTTTCTCTCAAACCACGATTTTGGGTTTCAACTACTGAATATGATTGAATGAGCACCATACACTCACGGAACCAACGATTGACGCTGACCGGCAGAGTCAAAGATATTTTCGATATGCGAAAGACATATTCAATAGAAAGAGCCATACTCTTGTTCACAGAGATCGCCTAAAACCAAAATTATTTTGCAAAGAAAACGGTACTCGTTATGACAGATTTGATCAACCAGCACCTAGAATTCCGCCGGT
>MNWS01000198.1:0-6764 GCA_001872685.1 Fidelibacterota bacterium CG1_02_48_14 | reverse complement strand
GGCAGTCGAAAGTCTGTTGTGGTTGCTTTCGGCCACATTAGGCGCTGCCGGACAAATACCCGCTGCGATGTTGATCCTGCTGTTGGGGGGTATGTTCGTTTATCCCGTCTCGACAGGGATTTCCCGTCTACTCAAAATGCCAAAACCAGACCCCTCAAACCGACTGGCAATTCTGGTCACCTGGATCGCGCTCACAATCCCATTGGGAATACCGCTTGTCTTTATGGCTACTTCCGGCAGTGGGCAAAATCTGTTCTTTCCGGCATTCGCGGTGCTAGTGGGCGCTCATTGGCTGCCCTTCGCCTATGTATACGCCATGAGGTCGTTCGTTGTGCTGGCTGCTATTCTGGTGCTTGCCGGTATTCTTTTCGGTTTTGTTCTTCCACAATTCTTTGCTGCCTGTGGTTTCGTCACCGGGGGTGTGCTTCTACTCTTCGCAATCCTTCACTTTTTCATAGTCCGCAGTGAGCGGTGATCTGAAATTTTTGGTTACACAAGTCGTTAGGGTAGAAAATCGACTGACGCACATCACCGCGCTATGACTGTCCCTCATCCACCTCAAAACCTTCACTTCTGAGAAAATGCTGTATCTTGGAGGACTTTCATCTGGATTGCCCGTTTTGCGTATTTATCGTGCTTTAGATGACGGTAACTTTTGATAAATCGGCTTCCAAACCTTTGAGGGTGGCATAGGTCAATTTATCCATCATCGCGCCATCAAAATTAATGGTCTTGATGGCACGATATTGTTTCTTGGACCAGCTAGTCCAGGTAATCGCTGCCAGGAAAGACACATTTCTAAGTGTCGCACCCTTAAACGTAGTTTTGTTCAGCGCCGCTCCGTTAAAATTGACGCCAATGAAGGTTAATCCGTCCAGGCATTGGCCTCGCAGGTCACAGTATTTGAAGTCCACCCCATCAAAGGTACAGTTCTCAAAGACCGTCTTCCTGAGGTCGGATGTCGTCAGCTTGACATCGAGCAATTTGACATTACTGAATTTTGCCCCGGCTAATTCTGATGTCTTGAATTCGGTGCGAACCAGAATGGTTTTATTGAAGCTCGCATTCGTAAAATCACTGACGGTCAGGATGCAGTCGGTCAGATTAGCGTCGTCGAAATTGGCCTCCCGTACATCGCTGGCTTTAAACGAGCTGCCGGTCAGATCCGCACCCGAAAAGTCGGAACCACGCAACATGCTCGCTTCAAATTTTCCTTTATGCGCTTTAACGTCGGCGAAATCGGTTTCCGGCAGATTGCTCGCACTGAAGTTTGTCAACACCTGCCGCTCCAAAGAGCGGGATAGGTTGGCAACCTCCTGCACCGTTTCTTCGATGTCGCCGATGCTGTCAATGGTCATGGCAAAAGCTGTTTCATCGTCCTTGCCCTGGGATTTGAGTTCACGGAACCGCTCGTGTAAATCAGAGAGCAGGTCACCCTTTAGTTCAGCGACGCTTTTCACCCCGTCATAGGGCGCAAAAACACCGTTCAAATACTGGTCTATTTTGGTTTTCATCGCATTCATCTCCTCATAATAAGTTATCAAGTACGCGCTTGGCATATGCCCAATTGCTTTTGTTAATGGCGTAGGTGGCTTTACCCTTTTCAGTAATCCTAAAATACTTACGCCGTCCTCCCTGTGATTCATCACCCCAGTACCACTCAATATCACCCTCAGCCTCAAGCCGCCGGACGCTGGAGTACATGGTAGCCTCTTTCAGTTCATACTCACCGCCGGAACGCTCGGCAATCTGCTTGACAATTTCGTAACCGTAGCAATCTGCTTCAGCCAAGAGCCGCAAAATCATGGTATCCGTATGACCGCGTAACAGGTCGGATGTTATTGTATTCTCGCTCATATCATCACCTCCATAGCCCTATTATAAGACATACTACTGTGACAGTCAAGGTATTATAGCAATGATAGTGAAAAAGAGATACAGTGGGTATATTTATAACGGTTTACTCCGTAGGGTTCTCTTTGGAAAGCCCGTAACTTCGGATGGCTCTTTCACCATTGACACGCTTTTCCCGTCTGAATGGGACTGCCAGCTCAGGTCATCCCGTAGGGGGGATTTCTGTTTTGAGAATTGAGATTTGAGCTTTGAGATTAGAGCTTTGAGCTTTGAGCTTTGAGCTTTGACATTGGACATTGGTCATTCCCGCTCGTCTCTGGTGAAAAGTCATTCTGAACTCGTTTCAGAATCTTGTTCAATTAGGGAAGATGGGAGCTCCATCTCCACTCCCCTCCAACACGACCACCAGCGCGGATTTCCGTTTCGAGCTTTGAGGTTTGCTTGCAATTTGGGATTTCATTTACCCGCTCACCCGCTCACCCGCTCACCCGCTTACCCATTAGCCACAGATGAAGAATTTTTTAGCCGCGGATGAAGTGGATGAAGTAGATGAAGTAGATGAAGCGGATCGGAGCTAATAACCAATGACAAATACCCAATTTCGAATGTCAAAACTCAAAGCACAAAGCTCAAATAATGAATCGTCCGCTCGGGCTCCGACGGAGCTCAGCCAGATGAGCTGGAATGTCCAATGTCCAATGACGAATGTCCAATATCCAACGACCCCCGATTCGGGATCACCTTCGCAACATCCCGCTCCAACATCACTTTCAAATATCGCCCCGTATGCGAAGCCTTGATCTTTGTAAGCGCTTCCGGTGTTCCGATCCCGAGAATCTGTCCACCCTGATCACCACCTTCCGGACCCAGATCAATAATGTGGTCCGCCGATTTAATCACATCCAGATTGTGTTCGATCACCAAAACCGTGTTGCCTTTATCCACGAGACGATCCAAAACACTTAGCAACATTTTCACATCCTCAAAATGAAGACCTGTGGTGGGTTCGTCCAATATGTAGAATGTATTTCCTGTCCCAACGCGTGACAATTCACTGGCCAGTTTCACCCGCTGCGCTTCACCACCGGATAGGGTCGTGGCCTGTTGTCCCAGTTTGATGTAGCCCAGCCCAACTTCCACCAGCGTCTTTAGCTTGCGTTTTAAACTCGGAATGTGCTGGAAAAACGCGTAGGCATCCTCAACACTCAAGTCGAGAATCTGGGCGATGTTTTTCCCCTTAAAGGTGATTTCCAACGTCTCACGATTGTAACGCTTGCCATTACAGGCTTCACACTTGACATAGACATCCGGGAGGAAATGCATCTCGATCTTTTTAATGCCATCGCCCTGACAACTCTCACACCGCCCGCCTTTGACATTAAATGAAAACCGACCCGGTTTATACCCGCGCAATTTGGACTCTGCCAGGTTTGCAAACAGATCACGAATGAATGTGAAAGCACCCGTATAAGTCGCCGGGTTGGAACGCGGTGTGCGACCAATGGGTGACTGATCAATATCCACCACCTTATCCACATAAGCCAGGCCGTCGATGGATTCATAGGGCAGGGGAACGATTTTGGAGCCGAACAGCGACCGCGCCATGGCCGGATACAGCGTTTGATTAATGAGCGAGCTTTTCCCCGATCCGGAAACACCGGTGACGCAGATGAATTTTCCCAAGGGAAACTCAACCGTCACATTCTGCAGATTGTTACCACTGGCGCCTGTAATGAGGAGCTTTTTCTTCTTACCCGGTCGCCGTTTTTCAGGAATGTCAATTTTAAGTTTGCCGCTGAGATATTTTCCGGTAATCGATTTTTCGTGGGTTTTTATACCCTCCGGTGTGTCAATGGCTACCACATAACCGCCGTGCTCACCGGCGCCGGGTCCCATATCCACCAGCAGGTCAGCCTCTTCCATGGTCTCCTGGTCATGCTCGATCACCAGGACGGTATTTCCCAGATCGCGCAGATGCTTCAATGTCTCGATCAGACGCCCGTTATCGCGTTGGTGCAATCCGATGGAGGGTTCATCCAGAATGTACAGCACGCCCACCAGTTGTGAGCCGATTTGGGTCGCCAGGCGGATGCGCTGCGCCTCGCCACCGGACAGCGTTCCGGCAGTGCGGGAAAGAGTCAGATAGTTCAGACCCACATTATTCAAAAACCGCAACCGGGCGCGAACTTCCTTTAAAACCTGAAACGCAATCTGCTCCTCGGTGGCGGTCATTTCCAGGCTTTCGAAAAATGCCAACAAGTCCCGGATGGTCATATCCGACAGATGCGCCAGCGATTTTCCGCCAATAAACACATGTCGGGCCTCGACTCTGAGTCGCGTGCCGGCGCAATGGGGACATTTTCGGGAGCTCATGAAACTTTGAATCCAGGAGCGAATTCCCGGGGAAGTGGTCTGAGTGAAGCGACGCTGAAGGTTTTTTACAACACCTTCCCAGGCGCCATCGTACTCACCCTTGAAGGTTTTGGACTCGTACAGCATCTTGATTTTGTCGCCATCGGTCCCGTAGATAATGGCGTGTTGCGCCGCTTCGGAGAGGTCTTTCCAGGGCTTGGAAAAACTGAAATTGTAATGGCTCGCCAGACTTTTCAAAATGGCAGCATACCAGGTGCCTCTTGGTTGTTCGCCCAGGGGAACAACAGCGCCCTGACTCAGGGATTTACGCTTATCCGGGACGATCAAATCTTCATCAATGGATGTTTTCGTACCCAATCCATCGCACTCACTGCACGCACCAAAGGGACTATTAAAAGAAAATAATCGGGGTTCCAGATCGGGATAACTGATCTCGCAATAGGGGCAGGCGTAATGTTCGGAAAATATGCGTTCTTCCTCGCCCACCACATCAATCAAGATCAATCCGTTGCCATGTTTTAGCGCCAGTTCCACCGAATCAGTGAGGCGCTCCTTGATCTCGTTATTAATGACCAGCCGATCAATCACCACCTCAACATTGTGATTTTTCTTTTTGTCAATGTCCGGGAGTTGACCGATTTCGTAGATTTTTCCATCCACCCGAATCCGGACAAAACCATCGCGCTTGATCTCTTTGAAAATGTCCTTGAACTCACCTTTCCGGCCGCGCACCAGCGGTGACAAGACCTGAATGTGAGCATTTTCCGGGAGATTCAGAATGGAATCAACGATTTGCTGGACGGACTGACGCGAAACGGGACGGCCGCAATTGTAACAATGGGGATGCCCCACCCGTGCGAACAGCAAACGGAGATAATCATGAATTTCCGTGACCGTGCCTACGGTGGAGCGCGGATTGCGGGAGGCCGTTTTTTGTTCAATGGAAATGGCGGGGGATAATCCTTCGATGCCATCCACATCCGGTTTTTCCATGAGACCGAGGAACTGCCGGGCGTAGGCCGAGAGGGATTCTACATAGCGTCGCTGCCCTTCGGCATAGATCGTATCGAATGCCAGTGAGGTCTTGCCGGAACCCGACAGGCCGGTAATGACGATGAACTTATTCCGGGGTAATTCGAGAGAAATATTCTTCAGATTGTGCTCGCGAGCGCCGCGAATGATCAATTTATCAGATATCATAAACCCTTCTTTCCAAGTCCTTAAAATATTGGGAAAAGGGTTCTGCTCCAACGATTGAAAGTGATTTTCGGTTTAGATTCGAAGTCGGAGAAAGAGCTTTGTTACACGGAGGTACACCGAGACGGCACCGAGGACCACAGAGCATTTTTTAACGAAGGAAAATAACCGGCTGTCTCCCTGAAGGATCGGGCGTCTCCCTGAAGGATCGGGCGTCTTCCTGAGCGGAGTCGAAGGACGCCCGGTGTTGGACTGGCAATAATGTGGGATAAAAAGATCGTCTATTGTATTTGAAAACGCGATAACCAGACGGCGTAAACAATAGATAGTCCCATAAAAATTGGAGGTAAGACATGAAAGGTGAATTCACTGCAATTATAGAACCCGCGCCAGAAGGTGGGTATTGGGCAATTTGCCCGGAAGTGCCGGGCGCCAATGGACAAGGAGAAACAATAGGTGACGCAAAAGAGAACTTGCGGCAAGCCATTGAACTGATTCTGCAAGATCGGAGAGAGGATATTCTTCGTGGGTTACCTGCAAATGCAATCCAGGATAAGGTTGTGATTGCGTGAAACGCGCAGATTTAGAACGAAAGTTGAGAATAGCGGGTTGTTACCTTAAAAGGAAAGGTGCTTCACACACCCTGTGGATAAATCCAAAGACTGGTGTTATTGAGGCAATTCCTCGTTATAAAGAGATCAAAGAGCCGTTAGCAAAGAAAATATAAAAACCCCCTAATGCAGAATAAATGACCTGACAAATTGCTGCAATGGTTCAAGTTTCCAGATGATCCGAGGTTTGTCATTCTGCCAGCCAAAACCCTGTTTTGTTGGGTAAAATGATTTTTGATAAATCAAGCCATCACTTACCTTTTCTCCACCAACATGGTTGATAATCGGAAAAATGACATGACCAGGCACGCGCGATACCTGGAAATAGGGACTGGGTTTCGAAGACCGGGATCACACGCTGCGTCAATGGCCTCGAAGAATGATTCTCTCTGCGTCTCAGCGTCCCTGCGGGAGAAAAGATTCCGGAATCCCAATCAATGCTTGTTGGTGACCTCCCATGTGGAGAGTACCTGGTTAAATGAAATGCTGAAAATAATTATACAGATAATGTGGTTGGTCATGAGCTTGGATCAAGGCCACTAAAATCACGCCTTCCCTTACCCCCATGAACATGACACAGCTATACCGAATCAGCGAAAAGACCCTCACCGGGGAGCGGATTCATCTGGTACCTCAGGGGGAGGAACACGCCGGAGAAATGTTCGATGTTCTGAACGATTCCAGTCTGCATCAATTCACCGGGGGAACGCCTCCAGAATCGGTACATGC
>MNWS01000216.1:8736-10625 GCA_001872685.1 Fidelibacterota bacterium CG1_02_48_14 | reverse complement strand
GTAAGTGTTTTTGCATATTAACTAGGAACCTCAATCCCCAACTGGTTGCAATAATCGGCAATCACCTTATCCGTTTCCTGCATCTCCAATTCCAGAGCTTTCAGCTCTTTGGCAACTGCTGCCAGATCCACAGGCTCCTCTTCCTCAAAGGTGTCCACATAACGGGGAATATTCAGGTTGTAATCATTTTCTTTCACTTCAGCCAATTCAGCAACATAACTGTACTTGTCCTCAGTGATCCGCTCACGGTAGGTCGTCACAATCTTTTCAATATCCTCTGGCCTGAGCACATTCTGATTCTTGACCTTTTCAAAATGGTTTGAGGCATCAATAAACAGGATATTCCCTGTGTGTTCCCGTTGCTTCTTCAAGACCAGAATACAGGTGGGAATACTGGTTCCGTAAAAAATGTTGGCAGGCAACCCAATCACCGCATCCAGATAATTACGATCCTCGATGAGTACCTGACGGATATGTCCTTCCGCGCCACCTCTGAACAACACACCATGCGGCAGGACGCACGCCATGGTGCCATCATCTGTCAGTTGGTAAACCATGTGCAGCAAAAAGGCAAAGTCAGCCTTGGAACTGGGTGCCAGCTTGCCATAAGAACCGTATCGGTCATCATTCATGAATAGCGGGTTAGCACTCCAATCAGCAGAGAATGGTGGATTGGCTACCACGGCCTCAAAACGCTCATTGATATGCTGTGGGTGTTCCAGCGTGTCATCATTGCGGATGTCAAATTTGCGGTAATGGACATCATGCATAATCATGTTCATACGGCAGAGGTTAAATGTCGTGGGGTTGCTTTCCTGACCGCAGAATTTGCCGACTTCCTGGACTTCCTTGGACACACGCAGTAGCAATGAGCCAGAGCCGCAGGTTGGATCATAGACGCTTTTGAGTTTGGTTTTCCCTGTCGAGACGATCTTGGCCAAAATCATACTAACCTGTTGTGGTGTATAGAATTCACCCGCCTTTTTACCAGCACCAGAAGCAAACTGACCGATCAGGTATTCGTAGGCATCACCCAGGACATCCGCTTCTGTATCTTCCAGCCTGAAATCAATGGCATCCAGATGAGAGAGCACTTTAACGATGAGATCATTCTTGGCATTTTCACCTTTACCCAGTTTGGAACTGGTCAGATCCAGATCCTCAAACAAGTGATCAAAATCTTCTTCGCTTTCCGTACCCATGGTGCTCTGAGCGATATTGTTCAAGACATTGGTAAGATCATCCAGAATGAATTTGCTTTTGCCCTGCGCATTACCTCTGCGCGCCATTTCACTAAACAATTCGGAGGGTTTGAGGAAATATCCCAGGGTGTCCAGCGCTTCAAAACGGATGGCCTCCAGATATTTTTGCCCTTCAGGACTACTTTCGTCCAGGTCTTTGTAAGTCAGTCCATCGGGTTTAAGGATGCGATTGGCGTAGGTATGCATTTTGGTACTGAGATATTTATAGAAGATGAATCCAAGAATATAATCTCTGAAGTCATCCGCTCCCATTTTGCCACGCAGGGTGTTGGCGATATTCCAGAGTTGTTGTTCGAGCTGTTGTTTTTCGGCGTTCAAAAGGTCGTTATCTCAATTTTCATTCATTGAAATTTCTGTGTTTGTCCAGTACGCTGACACTCGAGAGTAAAAAAAACTCCTCAAGTACCAGAAATTCATCATTAAAAACTTGTGACGAATTTAGATGCGCAGATCAATTCTCAAAACGCTTAAAATGGTGAAATTTGTCAAGTGAGAAGAATACCCGCAGACCATTCCCCCCTTTGATTCAGCCATTTTGAAAAGTTTGCGGACTGTTAATTAGTTTTTTCAAACGGTTTGCAAAAATTTGTAAGCCACTGAACAACTTTGTCAACTGGTTTGCGAAAA
>MNWS01000216.1:0-8641 GCA_001872685.1 Fidelibacterota bacterium CG1_02_48_14 | reverse complement strand
ATTAAAAGAGCATGTCCAAAAATTTGTGCAAATGGCAATGCGTGGGATCCCCATCCGAGTTGCTGGTCATTGCTGTATGTTTCACCTAAGTTCCTGAAGAAAACTAACTTCCCTGCCGGACAGATGAAAGCGGCAATCACTCACGCTATCACAACCCGGTTTTTCGTCTTCCCCTATTTCATCAACACCAATTTCCGGCTGATCTGCTGCCCGTTGCTCTGGAGTTGTAACAGATACACACCGGATGCTGCCGGTTGATTTTGCATATCCACACCCTGCCAGATGAGACTCCGTAATCCCGCGTTCAAATTTCCGGTAGAATGGTGCCACCAGATTTTGCGTCCGGTAATATCATAAATCGCCAGATCAACATTCGACTGCGGTAGCACCTGAAATTCGATGCGGGTCGCGGCATTAAAAGGATTGGGATAAACGCGCATCAATTTGAATTCAGACGGCAGACCCGGCACTTCCGGCTTCACCTCCATGAAATAATCCGCCACCAAATCATCAAAATAAATGGAATCCAGGATGGTTTCATTCACGTCGCCACCACCCAGAAAAATATCCAAATGCCTGAATGTGATGGGAAAGGTCAGCGGTGCGCCGGGATTGGACCAATCGGCCTGGGCGTAGTTCCAGGGCAGTGTGATGGTCTGCCATTCGGTGTTGGAAGTGCTATAAGGAATCAGCAGGCGGAACAGCTCGTTGTCAATGTCGGTGAAATACCACATGAAGGAATGGCTGTTGCCGTTGCCCTTGAAGCGAAATGTGAGATAATCCGGGCTGCCGGAGACCAGAATGTCCTTTTGCATACTCACCACGCTGGAACCACCACTGCGGGTGAATTTGTAGCGCAATTTGGCCGCCCCCGGGAATTCTGCACTTGCCATAAACCGGGTGGTGAACATATCCATCTCGGTTCCCTCCAGTTCCCACAAGTCCAGACCAGTCTCAAAATCTTCCAGCACCAGATTGGCGGAATCGACTTCGATGGCGACATAACACGAACCCGGCGTTGCGAGATAATTTGCCACCAACCAACCATTCCCCGCCCCGATTGCCGTGAAAGTCGCACCGCTTTGCGATAATAAATCGGTTGGGACGGTCCAGGCAACATCACCCGGATTCACGGGAATATGATTGCCACCCGTATCGTACATATCCAACTGAACCGGCTGTGATTCCCCCATTCTCAGAACCAGTGCATGGGGATTCATCATCAGCTCTACCGGTACATCAATCGTGACCCGGACAGAATCACGGGTAACGCCATTTACACTATTGACATAGACATAGCCGCTGTCATGAACCGTTCCCGCAGTGAAAACACCCGTATCCGTTATGGTCCCGATAACGGCATCACAATTCCAGTCCAAATCGAGGGTGTCCGCCAGCAAGGGGTTCCCATATTCATCGTAGGCGTGCATTGGAAAGGTGGCAGTTCCGTTCCGGAATACCCGTCGTTCATGGGTGATAAATGCCAACGAGTCCAGCGCTCCGATTGGAGCTGAACTCACCACCAGCATATGATTACTCACCCGTCGTTCGCCACCATCAGAGGGTGTATTTTTTATCTGTCCCTGAATAACAAATGTGCTGGAACCCCCGCCATCCAGATTCAATCCCCGCCAAACACCGCGTTCAGCCATTAATTGTCCCAATTCGCCCAGGGTTACACCCAGACTGAGACTTGGTTGGCGTCCATCCACCACAAAGAAATACAGATACCGCCCGGATTCATCCCAGCCGACACTGGTGCGGGGATGTCGGATACCATCATCGTTCACCGGAGCACCATTCTGAACAATCATGGGATTCCCGCCAATGGCATTCACCAAAACGGACTCATTCACGCCGGAAAAGCGCATGAGGTAGCGCAATGTATCTCCGATTGCTACATGATCATTCAAAAACGCAGCACTGGCGCCGTGCCCGGAAAAGACCAGCTCGTCATCCGGAATCTGGGCATTACCGGCATCGGCATATTTCGCCGTGACCACAACCCGAACCGTGTCGTTCACCACCGGTTCTGACACCAGCGTGCAGACCACCTCGGTACCGAACTCATTGGTAGCAGTGGCGGCGCCGTAAAAATCATTGAACATGACCAGTTGGTCCGAATTGCGGGATTGATTGACGCCATGGATGGCATTTCCCGTTCCACTGTCATCAACCAGCACACCTGACATGGACATGTATTCGATAAAGGGAATGGAGTCCCTGGAAACAGCAAAGGTGGGTCTGCCGGTGGGCCGGTGGATGATATGACCATTCACGATCTGGGCGTTGATGGGTTCGCCGGTTTCCACATTATAAAAATCACCATTTACAGCCCCGATGACCCGATGACCCGGGTGGCTTTGCCGTGCCGCTGCAACAGAAGTTCCTTCCCGGGCGAAAAGTTGGTCTTCACCTTTGCTGGATTCCAGGGTGATGTAGGGATTCTGCAGATCAATGGTCATGATGTGCATATCCCATGGCACTTCCGGAATCCGGGTGTGGGTATGCCAGACCCCCGGTCCGACCAGGGTGACGGTGGAGATTTCTGTAGCCCGGACATTGGAAAAAATGACCATGGCTGCAAAAAGAAACAGATTGATCCTTTTTGTGGTGCTCATCTGAGTCTCCTTTCGGGAGCCGGCAGAATAATAGTGATATATTTTGCCATAATTGGGTGGTGTCACGGCTTCAATAAATTTTCTGATTCCAGCTCAAATTTATGCAAGCATCGTACCGCCGGCACGCTCTTCCGGCTTCCGTTGAATTTATGGTTAACCTATTGTATTTCATATAATATTAGTGCCTAATATAATGTTTACAGTGAGTTATGAGCTTACCGTTTTTGACTCGGTTAGATTGTAAATTATTATAAACAAAAGGGCGGTTTCCAGTGCGTGCGAATTCGCAATTACTTGTCTTTGGTGCATGGTCAATCTATAATCGTTCATGCGATTTTATAAGGGGCATTTATGGCAGTTCGCAAGCTTGCTTGGCTTGCTTTTTTGCCTGACATGCACGAATGATAATAACACCTCGGTTGAATTCCGACCACTCCAGGGTACGCTGATTGTTCAGTCGTCACCTCCAGTACCGATTCAACCGATTTCACCCAAACAGCGACGCCATCTCGGCTCCCATGTCACCTCCACCGCCACACCACAGATATTGTGGGTAACCGGGAAAGATACCATCGTTCTCAATCCGGCCTCCGGGTTTACCACCGGAATTCGCTTGGTTGAACTTGATTCGACTGCAGCAGGTTTAGAGAATTTCATTAAAAATAATAGCGCAGCCCCAACACCTGCACCGTTTACGGTCGTGGTTTCACCTCTGGGTTGGAAGCGTTCGGTTCAACTCCACCCGAGTGTTGAGAATTCCACCGGTCAATTGTGGATTTGCACTCAGTCAAAATTCAAACGAGAGCCACTGCAACTGGGAAATGATGTTCTGGTGAGCCCGGGCAATGACCGGAAATATATTTTCAAAATCGCACTTCAGATCCAAACTAACGAAGCGCCCTTGATTGATGTCAGTACGATCTGGTTCAAGCAGGAACAATTAGCCTACACACTTACCCGTGAGAGCCGGGGGAAGTACCCGGCGCAATCAGCCATCAACTGGGCTCCAAGTCCGACCTTGCTCTCCTATTACCAGACACTTGAAAATCAAATAGACTCGTTGCGAACCGTGATCGCCGATATTCCCAATACGATTGTATTGAATATTATCCCATTTTAGTTTCAGCCGACCGCTCTTTCAAAATTCGTATCCTGTCTGGCAAATAATTTGCCTACCTATGAGGGGTGAATCGCTGGAGAAGCAAAATCACAAATCTGTATCAATAGATTGTTAATTAACAAGTTACGCGCTTTTCCAGGAACAATAATTAAATTGGTGGACTTACTGGATTGTTTAATTTTGATACAAACAATCTCACCCGAATCATCGGGTGTGGAATCAGGTGGGAAGTATCTTCAGCCGATGGTGACATGGCGGAACAATTGACTAAAAGGACTCAGCATGGCTAATTACACAACGGGAGTGTCCGGATCGGGGCGGATTAAACCGTCAACCCTATTCCTGTTTGGCATGATCATTTTTTTTAATCTGAATCGGGTTACCGCCCAGCCACAATCTTACGTTCTCACATCGGTAAATGACTTTTCCAATGGTGCAACACTCCAGGGGTGTGTTGTTGATTCGGCTGCGGCTGCGGTGATTCTCGAGGGCGATTCCACCCAGAATATCGCCTTGGGTAAACCCGCTCAGTTCATCCGTCCCGACGAGGTTTTAGAAGCCAGCCAAATTACTGATGGTTCAGCCGCCGACCTTAATCACCACGCCTATTATACCTCGAGAAATTGGACCGATACCTACGCTCAGGTGGATCTTGAGAGTCAGCGCAACCTTTTCAAGGCAGTCATCCGCTATCGCGCTGATGTCTCAGCCATTTTTGCTCCGACTGACTATGAATTATCCGTAAGTCTTGATGGTGCCAACTGGACCGTGGTAGCCTCTGGAGAAATGGTGGCCTACATCAATGGCGACCTCACGATTCGATTTGATCCCATTCAGGCTCAGCACATTCGCTTCCTCGGATTGGCACAGCCGTCGGCCAATCCAAAAACCCTTGGCTTGGGCGAATTGGAAGTCTACAGTCTGGGTCCAGTACCCGTCGGTCGGTTTATTTCCGGCATTCAGGATTTGGGAAATCCCGGGAATTTCGGACGATTTACCTGGCAACTCAATTTACCAGGCGGAACCAGTGCCAGTATTCAGTTCCGGTCCGATTCAACCATCATTAACGAAACACTAACAACCAACGGCGTCTGGGATAGCGGTGAAGCATTCTCTGACTTTGGCGCAAATGGGATTGATAATGACACCAATGGGGATGGTATCAAACAAACCAACGAAGCTTGGGATACGGGTGAACAGGATGGTCTCTACACCATCGGCGAACCCTTTGTTGATAATGGTTTTCCCTTAAGTCGTACCTGGTTTCCACCGGGCGGATTGACTGCCAAAGATACTTCCGGCGGTGACCTGATGGCCGACGGTACAGTAAGCCTGGACACGACCAATAATATCATCTTGTGGGCTGATACGACGGGAATCGGGGCGAATGGATTACCACCCATTATCCTCCGGTATACAGCCTGGTCCGGCTGGTCCGCTCCCTCAGGCACTGATAACCAATTTCTACCCATCCCTGAACCCCGGCGATATTTTCAATTCGCACTCACCATGCGAACCACCAATACAGCAACGCCACAATTGGATGAACTCAGCATCAGTTACGATCCCCGGCTCATCGCTTCCCAAGCCGTTGCGTCATTGGATTTATCCGCCGCCCCGGTGTTGAAAGACACCACCGTGAATTACACCCTGGAATTTACCTTCGGTGCGAATGACTATGGGGTTGACACAATCCTGGTCTTCACACCCTCCGCCGTGCATTCACTCGACCTCTCCAGTGATGGCACTGACATCAATAATCAAGTTACCACCCGGATTGAGAGCGATCGGTTTTATGTCATTTTCAACAATACTTTCACCTCGACGGGAAACCTGAATATTCAATTCAATGTCGTATTCTCTGAGCCCTCCAACACCCTGCCGGCGGTGCTCATGTCGTCGGCATCTGTCGATAATCCGCAACGGGTGGATGAGAGTTCTTCCGGCTGGCAAATAACGGTTAATGAGATTCCCCAAGCGTCTTTAAACCTCGTCACCATCAGGCCGAATCCAATTACACCCAACAATGACGGGGTTTGCGATGTGGCCTATATCGCTTTTTACGTCGCCAAACTTTCCGCACCCCGACCGGTCAAAATTCAGATTTATGATCTCACGGGACGCACCATTGCCACCGTGTTAGACGGTAATTATTCGGCTACCTACTTCGGTGGCGCTACCGGTCCCACCTGGGATGGTACGGATGATTCAGGAAAACGGGTCATGCCTGGCGTGTATCTTTGCCAGGTGCGGGTTCAAACCGACTCCGGCGATAATGTTTTCACCAGACCCATTGTGGTTGCTTACTAAATCAATGTATAGGCAGAACCGAATGAACATGCGAAAACCAGGAAATTTTTATCGTGCCTCCGACGTCAATAAACGCCGAATGTCTTTTTTTTCGGCGCTAATGATCCTCTCACTGACCGCAACATCAACCTGTTTTGCCGGGTTTGAAGTAGGTGATTTTGGAACACGATCACTTGGATTGGGACGGGCGTATACGGCTATGGCTGGAGATGGTGAGGCATTGTCTTACAACATCGCCGGCCTGGCCCGTACGCCCAATAATTTACTCTTCTCATCCTATGCGAATCTGTTCGGGGGGATGAGTGAAGGCAGCCTTAATCAATACAGTGCCGGGGCGATTTATAATGGTCTGCCGATAGTGGGTCGTCTGGGCGCTGGCATCTCCGTCTTTACCACCCAGGGGTATCAGGAAATTCAAGTCCCCGTCGGCACCAGTTTTGAGTTGCCGTTTGGTATTGCGGCCGGTGTTGCTTTGCGGGGTTTGTACTGGGGAATCACCCCGGACGTGGATCCGGTTACCGGTGTTCAGGATGACGCGCTGAGTAAATTCACATTCACCGCGGATGCCGGGTTGTATTACGACATTAATTTGACCACACTGAAATTACCATTAGGGCTGGCTCCCAAGGGAAAAATTGCCCTGGGGCTGGCCATTAAAAATTTGATCCCCTTAAGTGTCGCGGTTGACAAAGATCAGGCCGATGCCGGACGACTTCCGGTTCAACCGCGGACCGGAATCGCCTGGATCGGCAATGGTGGATTGATCAGTGTTGATTATTTGTTGTACAACGGCGGCCAGGTCAGAGCGGGCGGCGAATTTAAAGCCTTAAATATTGACAATCGCCTGGGTCGCGCCGAAATCCTGATTCGAGCAGGCGCAGCCGGTGATGCCGATTCAGGTGGTGGGGAAATCACTGGCGGATTCGGCATACGATTTAATCAATTCCGACTGGATGCCGCTTATGTCTGGTCCCAAAATATTCTGGATGCCGGGGCAACTCAGCGCTACTCCCTTAGTTACGAATTTTAACAGAGATTGAAGAAAACATGGCAAAGATGACAAACGGAACGATTCGACGATTTGGACTCCTCAGGTTCATTCTGCTGGCCGGTTTGATTGGTATGATGGGATTTCCTGCCAAACCAACCTTCGCCCAATACATCAATCTCCCCAGCGAAAGCCACGATGAGGGCTATGAAAATTACGGTATTGATGGCTATGAGAATTACGCCCGTGAGATCATTTCCAGAAAACTATATGACAACTTCGGTAATTTTTTGGTGGAAGGCTTTCCCGTTTATACCCTCCGCCACAACCCCATCACCCTCGATGGCAGCAGTCTGGGGAAAAGTCGGCAATATCTGATCTATTTTCAAAATCTCATCATTTCTCAGGACAAATATAAAGGCTTTAGTTCCTCTTTTATTATCGGAGATGCCGTCCGTACACGGTTCTCACCCCACATTTTAAATCTGGCTCGTTTTAATGGCATCCGCTGGGACGGCTATACGGGCAAAAATAATTTCAGTATGATCTCCAGTCGCCTGACCGACCCTATCGCCATGCCACTGGATTTATCAGTCTCGGTTCCCCAGGTCACGACCCGGAACTATTCCTGGGCGACTTACCTGCTGGGTGGAACCTGGCGCACTGAGATTGGCGATGTCCTGAATTTGACCGGTAGTTATGTGAATATGTTTCAAACCGAAACGGGCAATGCCCGCCCGAAAAATTCATTGTCTGGCGCCGTGACACCTATCAATACGAAGACTGGTTACTTCGTCATTCGCATTGCGGATGACAGTCCCGGCGCTAATGAATTATCTGGTGGCGCGATTTTATACGAACGACCCATCGTGCAGGTATCCGGGTCTATTCCAGCAGACAGCGCTACGTCAATCCCATTCACCACCTTCCTCCTGCCCATACAGGAACCCAATCAATACCCGGTGGACATCGCCGGCACCGATATACAGGAATTAAAATACGAATTGCCCGACGGCACCAAGCGCATACACGCCACCCTGTCCCTGGCCAACGATTACTCTGTGGAGGCTTACCAGACTTATCCGGTTGGCACTAGCGACGCACCCAGAACCGGTTACTCCCAGTCAATGCTGGTAGCCCGGGCCGATGGAAATGTGAAAGATCAATCCAACAAAAAGCGCATCACCTTTGACTATGGAATGAACACGGGCAAAACGATTTATGGACTAGCGCTGGAGGCGAACCTGTTGGGATTCCATTTTAACGGCGAATTCGATGTGAGTCAGTTGCATCAAAAATTTCCTGATCCGGACGGATATGTAACCAACACGAACGCATCAAGCTGGTATTTACAGAGCAAACGCCGCATGGGAATGTTCACGGTTGGCGCGGAATTCTTTGAGATGAATCCCAATTATCAAAGTGATCTCACCATCATGAATGGCTCCGATTCCTCGACCTACTATTTTTCTCTGGTGGATGATAACGACGATAATGACCGCTATGCGGATGGTTCATCCATCATTGCGCCGGGACCCTATGGCTATTCAGCTACGAACATTTTGAATCCCCAAAATTCTACCAAGTGGATTTCCGCAGCAG
>MNWS01000138.1 GCA_001872685.1 Fidelibacterota bacterium CG1_02_48_14 | reverse complement strand
AAACCACAGATTTTCCCAAAGGGATCCCTGCGGGACACGAGTATAAACAAATTGAAAAGGCAGAATCCCCAAAGACGCTGAACTTGGCGCTAAGGGTGCAGAGCGACTTAGTGAGGTGATCTCCCCTTTTTAAGGGAGCTTGTCCGGCAACTGACGGAAGAATAAAAGAGGGGTTGGTACACGGATAGCGCTGAAAATCGATCCCCACCTGCACCTCCCCTTATCTCAAGGGGAGGAAAAAATCGAATTTCTCCTGCCTGGGGAGCCGGTCATGGTCACTGATCGAAAGCTGCTAAACCTACGTTCGCATTTTGATCCTGCGGCCTCTATGAAACGGCGTTCATTCTTTCAACTTTCTTCTTTCTCTTTCTTCTTTCTCTTTCTCTTTCCTCTTTCTCTTGTAAAAAAAACAAATCCCCGCACCTCATTTCAGATAAAATGAGACGCAGGGAGCATAAAATGTTTGCGGGGTGATTTTCGGGCTAATCTGATTTAACGCCTGACGCCCCGCGCGTCAGGCAGCTTTAACGCTGGGGTTAATTAGCCCTTGATGACCCAGACCTTGATTTCGGCTTTTACATCCGTCGCGATCTTGATCGGTACATTGTAAATACCCAGGGCTTTTATGGGCTCGTCCAGCAGAATGTCGCGCTTGTCAATCTCATAACCCTTGGCGGCAATAAGTCCGGCAATATCCTGGGCTGTAACAGCACCAAAGACCTTGTCATCTTCGCCCACCTGAACCGTGGCTTCCAGGGACAAATTCCCCAGTTTGCCAGCCAATTGTTGGGCTTTATGAAGATCCCGTGCCGATTTATTTTCGTGCAGTTTTTTCTCCTGTTCGTAAACCTTCAGGAATCCCTTGGTGGCCGGGTAGGCAAATTCACGAGGGATCAGATAGTTACGACCAAAACCAGGTTTCACATTGACGACTTCACCGGCATCGCCCAGGTTGTCCACATCTTTCCGTAGAATGATTTTCATCTTACTGTGCTCCTTCCGGCCTCTTTACACGTTTTTAACATCAGCAGAATAGGCAATCAACGCGATATTGCGCGCACGCTTAATCGCTGTAACCACTTGCCGCTGATGACTTGCGCAAGTTCCGGTAATCCGGCGAGGTAGTATTTTACCCTCTTCCGTGAGAAAGCGTTTCAGCGTAGATGAATTCTTGTAATCCACCGGCACTTCTTTGTTTTCGCAGAACTTACATATCTTCCGCTTGTATTGCATTTTAAAACGCATTTTTGAATTTCCTTCCTATCTAACCGTTTCCGCCGCTGGTCCGGGAATATTCATTGATCCTGTTTATTCCTTCTTCTGACCCGCTTTGTGACCCGTCAATAGAATGAAGGGCTTTCGCCGCTTCCTATTTTTTTTCGCTTTCAATGTCGTCGTCGCTGTCGTCGTCGCTGTCGTCGTCGCTGTTGTCATCGTCCAAAGCATCGGACTCCGTGTCGATTTTGGCATCCGATTTCAATTCCTCCGTGTCATCATCATTCTCTGCCACGGACTCATCTTCGTCTTCGATTTCTACCAAATCAACGTCAGCATCAGCATCAACGTCAACGTCCATTTCAACATCGTCCTCTTCGTCCTCTTCCAGTACGACATCTTTAACAGGTGCCTTACCTTCAGGTCCGGTGGGAGCGCTGCTTCCATATTTTCCTCTGGATCCTTCATACCGTGAACGACCGCCACGACGATCTTCTTCACCATCATCTTCAGGAATAAATACCTTGTCAAACTCAGGCATTTCATCCAGACGGATGGTTAAATATGCTAAAATCGTGCTGTCCAGTTCGAAGCTACGTTGCAGATCCACAATTTTCGGTGCTTCCCCATTGATATACATCAGTACATAATTACCGTACTGCTGTTTTTCAATCTGGTAGGCCAAACGACGTTTTCCCCAATGTTGAATATTCGCGACTTCAGCGCCCGCTTCTTTTACATAAGCGGTCACCTTTTCAACGACACTGGACATTCCATCGCCTTCGATATTGGGATTTGCAATGAAGAGACATTCGTAATTACGCAAGAGTGTACCTCCTCAATTAAAAACCAACTATGGTTGCGATCAGTGGGGCGATTACCAGCGACACCACCGACATCAACTTGATTAAGATGTTTAACGAAGGTCCTGAAGTATCCTTAAAGGGATCGCCCACGGTATCGCCAACAACGGCCGCCTTGTGAGCTTCTGAACCTTTGAAATATTTTTCACCATTTATATCAATGCCATTTTCGAACATTTTCTTGGCATTATCCCAGGCACCGCCTGCATTGGACTGGAAGATGGCCATGAGCACACCTGTAACGGTGACACCAGCCAGCAGTCCACCTAAAGTTTCCGCACCAAACAGAAAGCCCACCACGACCGGTGTGATCACTGCCAACAAACCCGGAACGACCATCTCTTTGATCGCGGCTTTGGTAGAAATGGAGACACACTCGCCATATTGCGCTTTGCTGATGGCATCCAAAAAGATCGCGTCGTCCTCCGGGGACATTTCCTCGCCACCTTTATATTTTTCAACAATCTTGAGTCCCAGTACCAGCTCCGGAATTTCCCGGAATTGACGCCGAACCTCTTCGATCATACTCATTGCTGCACGACCAACTGCACCCATCGCCATGGATGAGAACAGAAATGGCAGCATACCACCAACAAACAAACCGGCCATGACACTGGCATCCGTCACATCAATGTTCACCGCTGCCGCAACCGGATCCCAACCAGCCTGAATCCGGAGATAGGTGATCGTGGTCCTGAATGCTGCAAACAAAGCCAGGGCTGTTAATGCCGCCGACCCGATTGCGAAACCCTTACCAATGGCTGCTGTGGTGTTACCAACGGCATCCAGTTTATCTGTCCGGCTGCGAACCTCTTTAGGCATTTGAGCCATTTCCGCAATGCCACCGGCGTTATCCGAAATCGGACCGTAGGCATCAACGGCTAACTGAATTCCCGTATTCGCCAACATACCCAACGCTGCCATGGCGATACCATACAGGCCGGCAAAGTGATAGGCCAACATGATGCTCGCGGCAATGATTAACGTCGGGATGGCGGTGGACTGCATGCCAATACCCAGTCCAGCGATGATGTTGGTCGCCGGTCCCGTCACGGATTGACGAACAATACTACGAACCGGAGCGGTATCTGTACCCGTGTAATGCTCGGTAACAATACCAATCCCCAGACCCGCGATCAGTCCAATCGCTGTTGCCCAAAAAACACCCATGTTGGTGTAGGTGAAGCCATTCAGCTCAAAGCTGCTGGGTAACATATAGAATATCATGGCAAAAATCACCGCCACCATAATAGCGGAAGAACCAAATTCACCTTTATTCAACCCTTTTTGGGGATTGCCACCCTCTTTCACGGAGACCATGAATGTTCCGATAATCGAAACCAGAATACCGGCAGCCGCAATGAGCATTGGCAGCGTGACAAAGTGTAAATCGGTCTGGCCGGCTACCAGGATTGACGCTCCAATGACCATAGAACCGATAATGGAGCCCACGTAGGATTCAAACAAATCAGCGCCCATTCCCGCCACATCGCCAACATTGTCACCGACATTATCCGCGATGGTTGCCGGGTTTAGCGGATGATCTTCCGGAATTCCGGCTTCCACTTTTCCCACCAGGTCAGCACCCACATCGGCGGCTTTGGTATAAATACCACCGCCAACCCGGGCAAATAAGGCGATGGAAGATGCTCCCAGGGAAAATCCTGAAATAACACTCATCACCAAATTGTCGTCATTCGGCCAGAGATTGCTATAAAGAATGTAAAGCAATCCTAAACCCAGTACGCCCAGACCCACGACACTTAATCCCATGACGGAACCGCCGGTAAAGGCGACATTCAATGCACGGGACAAGCTCGTCCGGGCAGCTTGTGCTGTCCGATAATTGGCCTTGGTTGCAACACGCATTCCCAAAAATCCAGCTAGTCCTGAAGCCAATGCACCCACCACAAAGGAAAGTGCGACGAGTGGCGATTTTCCCGCGCCCGTATTGGCAAAGCCCAACAGCAGCGCGACGACAATGACAAATAATATGAGCACGCGATATTCGGCTTTTAAAAAGGCCATCGCACCTTCAGAAATGGAGTGCCCAATCCGTATCATCGTTTCGTTACCACGATCTTGCTTGATAATCCAGGACGTTCGCCAGAACGCGAACAGTAATGCCACGACTCCCATTACGGGAACGAGCAGAATTAGCGAATTATCCATGTCTCAACGATCCTCCTTGATTGCAACTACGTCGTCGTCTGTCTGATTTGTCTGGTTAAATTGGTTCATGGCATGATCCAGGCCATTCTTCAGCCAATCTTCCACGGCATCCGCCGCGCGTTCAATCATTTGTGGGAGCAGTTTGGTCTCTGCCGCCTCAAAATTTTCCAACACATAGACTTCAGCGGGTTTCGGTCCCTGGTTTCCACCAATACCGATTCGCAGACGGGGGAAATCTTCAGAACCTAGGTGCTGTAACACCGAACGAATGCCTCGATGCGTTCCGCCACCACCTGATTTCCGCAGGCGTAGCTGGTTAAATGGAATATCAAGTTCATCAAAAATGATCATGGTATCCATTAATTCGCATCCATAGTAATCCATTAAATGTCGTGCAGCTTCACCACTATTATTCATGTAGGTGGTCGGTTTGGCTAAAATCGCATCGCGTGTCCCATCTTTGGCGTACACATAGGGTCCCCGACCAGATCGATAGTCCAGGTTCCACCGCTGCGCCAACTGATCTACAACCATAAAGCCCACATTATGCCTCGTCTTTGCATAGCGTGTTCCCGGATTGCCCAGACCAATGATGAGTTTCAATGCCATGATGACCCAAATAAACGATTGAAATTATTCGTCATCCTTTTCTTCGCCCGATACCTCTTCTTCATCCAGACCAAACTCGGATTCCTCAGTTTCAACAGTCTCAACTTCCATCTTCTGCTGTTGCTGAACGATTGCCAACAGCACATCACCCTGTTCGAGAATGGTCCACACATCGCTCTTAATGTCACGAATATGGATGGCGTCACCGATTCTCAATCCGGTAACATCCAACTCAATGTGTTCGGGAACATCCGAACCCTTACAGCGCACCGTGAGTTCGTGAATGGTATGTTGCAACACACCGCCTTCGTTCTTCACACCAAATGGAACCCCTTTGATCACGAGTGGTACTTCAATTTCAACCACATCCCGCAATCGAACTCCGTGTAAATCAATGTGCAGAACTTTCTCTGTAACCGGATGGTACTGCAGTTCCTTGATAACAGCCCGGCGCTGTTCACCGGCGATGTGGATATTGAAAATGCGTTCCCCTGAACGAATGGCTTCCCGGACATCAGGATAGGCCATTTTCAATTGCACTACTTCGGAACCATGTGAATAAAAAATCACCGGTACCCAACCGTCAGCACGCAGCTTCTTCATGGCTTGCTTGCCATTTTCAGTGCGATCCTGAACCTTTAACTCATACCGTGTTTCTGACATAATATCCTCTTCTTATTTCTTTCCTCGATGCTAAAAGTTGAACAACGAGCTAATCGATTCTTCATTGTGGATGCGGGCAATGGCCTCTCCAAATACGGGGGCAACACTGACCATCTCTAATTTTTCAATCATTTTTGAGTCTGGAATCTGGATCGTGTCTGAGATAATTAATTTCTCAACCGGGGCGTTCGTTATGCGCTCGATGGCAGGTCCGGACAAAACACCATGGGTACAAGCAGCCCGAACCACCAACGCGCCGTGTGCTTTGGCAGTTTCTGCCGCCGCAGCCAGTGTTCCGGCCGTATCCACCATGTCATCCATTATCAAAACATTTTTCCCGGAAACATCGCCAATCAAATTCATCACTTCCGCCTGATTGGCCTGTGGACGGCGCTTGTCAATGATCGCCAGTGAGGCATCCAGAATCTTGGCATAAGACCGTGACAGGGGAATGCTGCCAACATCTGGCGACAGAACGACCAGATTATCGGTAAAACTCACGTCAGCTTTCAGGTACGTAATCAATGCGGCTTTGGAATAGAGATGATCAAACGGGATGTTAAAATATCCTTGAATCTGCGCTGAGTGGAGATCCATCGTGAGGACCCGATCCGCTCCGGCAGCATTGATCATATCCGCCAAAAGTTTGGCACTGATTGGAACCCGGGGTTGGTCTTTCCGATCCTGACGCGCGTAGCCATAGTACGGAATGACCGCTGTTACGCGGCGAGCTGATGCGCGCTTGGCAGCATCAAGCATCAAGAGTAACTCCATAATGTTATTAGCCGGCGGGTTGGTGGATTGGATAATGAAGACATCCTGACCCCGGACATTTTCGTTATACCGAACCCATAATTCGCCGTCGCTAAAATCTTTAATGGAAACGTCACCCAGTTCCGTTTGTAAATACTCAGCTATGAGCTGTGCCAGACGCGGGTTTGACCGCCCTGTAAACAACTTAGCTTCCATTGGATTTCCTTTGTTAAGGTTTCCGATTGAGGATGCGCTCCGGGACGAGGATTCGAACCTCGATTCTCGGCTCCAAAGGCCGGTGTCCTGCCGTTAGACGATCCCGGAATGTTGACCAGACTTGGTCGATTGTGTATGAAATTAATTAATCAATTAAAAAAATAGAACGGATGAAATAATTTGTTGAGTGAAATGAAGATTTTATCCCACGGGCTCGGTCAATACTGCTGTATTACCCTGCCGCTGGAAAAAAGATTGTGCAGCTTCTGCCAATTTTCGGTCTTCAAAAACACCATACACAGTCGAGCCACTACCCGACAAACTCGCAAACCATGCGTCCCTGTCAAACAGATCAGCTTTTATTTTGCTAATTTGTGGATATGTATGGAACACCGAAGGCTCAAAATGATTTTCAAAAAGCTGCGTCACATCGGCCTTCGTCAAAAGGCGGCGAAAAGTAACCGGCGCCCACTGGTCTGTCAACTCTAATCTCAGACCTTCAAATGCTTGTTTTGTAGAGACCTGAACCGGCGGAATCACCAGTAAAACCGGGTCGCGAAAATCCATTTCAACCGGCTCCAAGACCTCGCCAATGCCACTGCCGTGTTGAATCCCACCCCTGATAAAAAACGGAACATCCGCCCCCAGCTTCGCCGCCAATTCAATGAGCTGTTCGTCCGCTAATCCCGCCCCACTGATTTGATTGAGTGCTTTTAACATCGCCGCACCGTCTGCGCTACCACCCCCAAGACCTGTTCCGGGAGGAACGCGTTTTTCCAAGCGAACCCTGCATTTGACCTTCCGGCCTGTCGTCTGAGTAAAAAGGTCATAGGCGCGGATCACGATGTTGTTGCCACCGTCGTCAATCGCCAACCCGGTCATGGAAAATTCAAAACGGGTATCGTGAGACTCAAAATGAAGCGTGTCACCAAATTTCAGTTCCTGAAAAATGGTGTCGAGGTTGTGATAACCATCCGGACGTTGACCCAATATCCGCAGGGACAGATTGATCTTACAGTGGGCGTCGATGGAAAAAGGTTGGAAGGTTAGCATAAATTTATTTTTTGTGTGTGGTCAATTCCATGCGTCTCCCTGAGCTTGCCCAGAGAAGCCCGTTTTCAATTATGACGGAGGAATCGTCATGCTGAACTCGTTTCAGCATCTCCTCACATCTCAAGACCCTGAAACAAGTTCAGGGTGACGTTTTCAATAAATCTATCTGTGTTATCTGCGTTCACCTGTCCGGACGAAGGAGGACATGGTATAGAAAGCCTCGGGTAACGCGGATCGGACGGATTTATAGAGTAAAACATTAAATTCTATTAATTGGGGAGAGTCGCCCGAATCACCTTCTTGGGGTAATCATGTCCAATTTATTAACGACGTCCCCCGCGATTATTGTTAGCTCTCCTACTTCTGATTTCTTTAGCCTTCTGCATTCTTTGACGGAATTTATCATTTCCATATATTTCTGCTATTTTCCCAAGTTCTGGACCATGTATTTTTCCTGTAAGAGCAACACGGACCGGCATCCATAAATTTTTACCTCTTACACCAGTTTGATTCTGAATCTGTTTCATCATTGAACCAATGAATTCACTATCAATTGGTGAATCGCCGCGATTATTTATAATCTCGATCGCCATATCTAAAACTGAGCCAGTAGCTGGCGCATCTAAAATCTGTATAGCATCGCTATCAGTTATGTCAAGAACTCCAGCAATCAAGGGACCTAAGTGGTTTGGCAAATCCGCCAGGGTAGTCAGACTATCCCGCACCAAAAGCAGTAAATCATCAGAAGCATCTCCAAAATTCGAGTCCGCCAGCCAGGATTTGGCGCGATTCAGATAATCGTTCACCTCAATACTGCGGAGATATTGACCATTCATCCAGTACAATTTTTCAATATTAAAGACCGCACCGGCCTTATTCACCCGCTCCAGGGAAAAGGTCCGGATCAGCTCGTCAAGTGAGAAAATTTCCCGGTCATCACCCGGATTCCAGCCCAACAACGCCACGAAATTCACCAACGCTTCCGGCAAAATGCCCTTGGCACGATAATCCTCAACCGCCACATCGCCTTGACGCTTCGACAGCTTGGACCGGTCTTCATTCAACAACAACGGCAAATGGGCAAATTCGGGTAAATCCCATCCAAAATACTGATACAGCAAAATATGTTTCGGGGTACTGGGAAGCCATTCTTCCCCACGAATGACCATGTTCACGCCCATGAAATGATCATCCACCACATTGGCTAAATGGTAGGTCGGAAAGCCATCTGACTTGAGTAATACCTGATCGTCCATTTGGTTTAACGGGTAACTGATTTTACCGCGAATCCGATCTTCAAACTTCAACTCGCCGGATTCCGGGATTTTCATACGCACGACAAAGGGCTCATTCCGGGCTCGCGTCGCCGCCTCTGTTTTCGCAATGTACCGGCAATGTCCATCATATCCAGCCTGTTGTTTGGTAGCGATCTGGTGATTGCGTACCTCCTCCAACCGTTCAGACGAGCAGAAACAGTAATAGGCATGGTCATTTTGAATGAGTTGATCAATGTGCCTGCGATATAATTCCAGCCGTTCCGATTGAAAATAGGGCTCGTGTCCGCCGTTTTTATCCGGACCTTCATCATAATCCAGTCCGGTCCATCGCAGACTTTCGATGAGAGCCTGGACGGCGCCTTCCACTTTGCGACTCTGGTCCGTGTCTTCAATGCGCAGGATGAACGCACCGTTGGTTTGACGAGCGAGGAGGTAATTGAACAATGCCGTACGTAATCCGCCAACATGCAAATACCCGGTGGGACTGGGTGCAAACCTAACTCTCATTCAACGCGTTCCCTTTTTTTTGTTTTTGTCTCACTTGCCAATGATAAACAACCCACACTACCACAATGGTCAGAATGAGAATCGTCACAACCGTGTTGTACTCTTTCAGATAATGTCGCACCACCTGCCAGTTTTTCCCCAGTCGAGCGCCCAGCCAGATCAATGTGCCATTCCAGAACAGACTTGAAATGACGCTCAACCCCAAAACCTTGCGCCAATCCAAATGTCCCATGCCGGCGAAAAGTGCGATGACGCTTCGTAATCCGGCCATAAACCGATTCAGAAAAACCACGCCATAACCCCAACGCTGAAACAGTCTCTCAACCCGGGCAAGAGCTGCTGGTGAAAACCATTTCTGCTGACGCTCGAAGACAAATCCGCGCCCATAGCGTCGCCCGATGTAATAGATGGTCATGAAACCCAGCACGCTGCCAAACAGCGTCGTTATGAGCGCTAATGTGAAGGAGAGATTTCCGCGACCAACCATGTACGCGCCAAACAGAAGGATCGTATCACCCGGGATCGGTGGAAAAATATTTTCCACGTAGGATGCAATCAAAATCAGGGCAAAAATCAAAAGTGGGGAGGCATTGTCCACAAATTGAGCGATGGTTTCCAGCATAAAAAAATTAGTGCCCGTCCGGAACGATCAGAGCCACCGCCTGAACGGCAACACCTTCGCCTGTTCCCGTAAATCCCAGCCCCTCCGTGGTGGTCGCTTTCACGGAAACCTGTTCCAAATCGCAGTTCATGGTTTGCGCCAGATTCAGACGCATTTGCTGAATATGGGGTGCCAATTTGGGCTTTTGCAGCACGATGGTTACATCAACATTACCCACCCGGAATCCGGCCAAAGCTAGTTTTTTGCAAATCGCTTCCAGAAAAATAAGTGAGTTTGCACCGGCGTACTGCGAGTCCGTATCCGGGAAATGCTGCCCAATGTCACCCAGTGCCGCCGCGCCTAATAATGCATCACAAATCGCATGGGTTAATGCGTCGCCATCGGAATGGCCCAGTACGCCCTTTTCAAATGGAATTTCCACGCCACCCAAAATCAGTTTTCGTCCTTCAACCAGACGGTGAACATCGTAACCGGTGCCAATGCGAATCGTGTGAGTAACCATCATTTTTTAATAAAATTTTTCAGTGAATTGCTATTGGTTTTACCTGATAAACATGGCGTCGCCATAACTGAAGAAACGGTAATTCTCTGCGATGGCAGCCTTGTAAGCTTTAATGATCATATCGCGTGTTGAGAGAGCCGAAACCAGCATCAACAGCGTGGATTTTGGCTGGTGGAAATTGGTAATCAGCGAATCGAT
>MNWS01000223.1 GCA_001872685.1 Fidelibacterota bacterium CG1_02_48_14 | reverse complement strand
GATTATATCAAGATTAGCTATTGTAATGTCAGCGGCGTTGCTACTCCATTGCTCTCAAGCCGAAGATCCCTCAATCGGTGAGGTATTTGATCTGGCTATTGGTCAAAGCACACACATCCGCAATACGGATATGGACATCAAGTTTGCGGCTGTGCAGGAAGATTCGCGCTGTCCGCGCTGCTGTGTGTGTAATTGGGAGGGTAATGCAGAAATTACACTGATTGTTAATCTAGACACCATCTCAGTTAATACGACCCTGGAACCCCAGCAATATAGCCTTGACAGTTATTCCGTAAGTCTGATTTCTGTGAAGCCATATCCGGAAACAGTAACACCCATTGTTCAAAAAAAGTATAGCATTCAACTCGTGGTCAATGCAGAATGATATGTTCTCGCAAACAAGCTCTTGTTTTGGTCCTGCGTACGGTGATTTGAATGATTTAAGGAGCCCTTAGACACTCGAAACGATGGCTTCTACGGGGCCGGAGCAGAAGGAACAAAATCGGTTATGCTGAAAAACTTCATTGAATCAAATTATAAAAAGGCTAGCAACATACAGAGGTCATTTGATCACGATGCCAAGATGGTAAAAATGCACAAAGGGAAAGTACTGGATGGAGAGTATATACAAGATTGGATGCGAGGATATGGGCTGTTTCAAGGCATTTCCGGTACATTCCGTAAGCAAGTGATAGAGGTCTATAAAGAAAATATTTTTACAATTTCCAGTCTCGCAGATTCACCAAATGATGGCGAGGTGGAGAAGATGGTCTCCGCTTTACTAAATGCATTTTATGAGAAGGTTCCGCGGAGATGGTTGTCAGCGGTTTCGAAATTACTTTGGTGTTCATTTCCGTATGAAATAGCTATTTATGATGCTTTTGTGCATCGTTCTTTGGTTGTTCTTCAAGGCTTGACTCCCTATTTGGCAGAAATGCCACGATTAGGTAATGCGCCCAGTTTAAAATCTGGCACAGACATTCTGGCGTTAGTAGATTTTTATATGAATTTCCGGAAAATGATTGTCGCCATTCTGAAACATCACCAGACCCAATTTGATGAGCTAAGAAAAAAATATTCAGAAGAGTACCCGTATGATATTAGGATACTCGACAAGCTTCTTTGGCTTCTGGGTGGACCCGGTCAACCTTTTCTTCTCGGGTATACGCAGTGCATTTAGCATGTCCACTGTCGCTGGCTGGTATGTTCTTTACGGACAGCCCGGAGATCGGGGGACAATAGTCAACGTGATCGTGGCGGCGATTATCCTCGGTTGCCTTGTTCTTGGAAGGGAGTCACTGCGTGGAGGTGCTGCCCAACCATGCGCTTCAGCGAAGCCCCGTCACTGAGCTTAAGCGTTAGCCAGAGGATGGGTCGTTAGCCAGAGGAACTCACTATGGAGAAACGAACTCTTGTGGTTTTTTTAGTAGTCGCGGTGATTGCATGCTGTGACTTAGGGACGGAACCCGGACTGGATCCACACGACTTCACGGTGGAGGCGACGACTTACGCCTGTGGGAGCTGGGGTCCCGTCGTGCCGTCTCGCGAAATTGCCCTCTTGGACATCTACTTTGGGCGCCGGACGCTGGGGAACCCCGATGATCGCCCGCGTGAGGAGAGCATCGCACAGGTCGAGGCGCTTGGGGGCACGGTTGTCCATACCTTTCACCTTCCGATGGCGCGCGCGATAATGTCCGTGGATTCAGTCCATGCCCTCTCCGCGAACTTCGTGAACGGCGTGCCGGACGCCGATAACTTTCGGGTCGAAGTACTGGTGAAGGTCGAAACACCGCTCTCTGCAGGTGACCGGGCGTTCTTCGAGAACATCGGGGCCACCGACCTTCAAGAGTATTCGTTATTCATCAGGGCGCTCGTGCCCGATGCCGCAATCCCGGCGATTCGGAAGCATCCGGGCGTCGGGTATGTGGAGGGTCGCGGGATTAACTGCCCTGACTGATTCTTGTCTAAAAAGCCGCTGCAGCAGACCGCGCCCTGGCCCCCACTGGTACCTCGTTGTTATTCCCCGTAGTCTTTAAAACCCGCGCTCTGATTAATCCTGGGTCTACATTCCATTGGACCCAAGGTTGAGCACTTTAAAAATTCTGATGTATGAATTGGAAACTCCCAACCGGGCAAATATAATTGCGTTGTTATGGATAACTGATTTGAAAGGTAGTTTAGAAAAATGGAATGGCGTGCAAGTCATATATTGGTTAAAGATCGGCGCACAGCCGATGAGGTGTACAAACGGTTGAAGCAGGGAGGAGATTTCTCAAAACTCGCCAAAGAATATTCGACCTGTCCCAGTAAATCAAAGGGCGGTGATCTGGGGTGGTTCGGTCCCGGGCAGATGGTCAAACCTTTTGAGGCGGCAGTGGTGAAACTCGGTTCCGGAGCGTTAAGTAAGCCGGTCTCCACTCAGTTCGGGTATCATGTTATCAAGAAGACGGGGGAGAGATAGTTATTTGAGCTTTGTCATTTGAGCCCTGTGCTTTGAAGAATGTTTTGGATTTTGGTTTGTGTGAATTGGACTTTTCTTCCATTCGTGCTATGCGTGGATAAAAATTGAATTCTTGCCTTTGACTTTGTCCGTGTTTTCTGTGTTTATCTGTGGCCAAATCATTGCGCAGGCACGCTCCCGCAAACCTCCTGGAAAACCCGCATAAAATTCCCCCCCAGGATTTTTTGCACATCCTCGATGGAATAACCGTGATTCAATAAACCAATAGTGAGATTCGGATATTTTGATGTGTCCTCCAGACCACTGGGCGAATCATTTTGTCCAATGCCATCGTAATCAGATCCAATGGCCACGTAATCAATTCCAACCAGGTTCACGATATAATCAATGTGCTCGATGACAGTGCTCACCGAAACAAAAGCGCCGGAATAATCCAGAAAGTAATCGTAGAACACGATACCAATGACACCACCGGAGTTGGCAATGGCCTGAATCTGGTCATCGTAGAGATTGCGGTAATGATCACGCAATGCGCGAACACCTGAGTGGGAAGCAATGATTGGATGGGTCGTTTCCTGGAGAATGTCATTGATCGTCTGAATCCCAACATGCGAGACATCAATGATCACGCCCAGTGTATCCAGCATCTGAATCACCTGGCGACCAAATTCACTCAACCCAACCGTTGTGGAGCGTTCATCCTGAGCAGACACCGCCCAGTCAGTGGAATTATTCCAGGTTATGGTCATGTAGCGCATACCCAGATCATACAGCGTTTGGATATTTTCCAGAGAATTCTCAATGGAATGGCCACCCTCCACACCAAAGACACCGGCAATTTTGCCTGAATCGTTCAATGTCAGTGCCTGATCCAGCGTCGTTGCCATCCCTAATGTGGACGGATTGGCGTCCAGTTCGATTTGAAAACGATCGATCAGATTCAAGGCTTCCGTGTAAGGATTGTCCGGAAACGAGGAAGGGCTGACCCACACCGAGAACCACTGAATGTCCACACCGCCATCCTGCATCCGTGGAATATCCGTGTGATTATAGGTGTGTCTGGCGGCTAAATGATAATTGTCGTCTGCGGAAAGTTTTTCCAGGACATCATTGTGCAAATCAATCAGAATTGCCCAGTCATTTACAGATTGAATATAGGTCAGGTAGTTTTCATTATCCTGAATGAGGACAGTTGTCGTATCGGGTAAATAGCCGATTTTTGAAATGATAATTTGGCCGGAAGCATCCACCGGTTTTGCCAGGGAATGTTTTGAAACGGAGGCACTGATCTGATTGATGGATTGCACGCCACCAACGGAGCCCTTTGCGCCATCCAGTTGGATCATTTTTCGGGTTTGACGGAAACCATCGCATTCCAAGGTATAAAGATAAATTCCTGCAGCGCCAGCAGACGCCCAGTGTATTTCGTAGGCTCCAGCCTGAGCAGGGATGATCTCCCGGGCTATCTGACGTCCGAGTAAATCGTGGACAGTGAAGATCACCGGACCATCCTGGTAAACAGAGAAGGGGATTATCGTGGAAGGATTAAATGGGTTTGGGTAATTGGGTGCCAGCGAGGGTGTTTGGGGCAGTTGATATGTCTCTGAATGAATGGCAGTATAGGAATACATCCATTGACCACCCACATTCGTGTAGGTCGAATCATCAATATTCCAGTCCGGAATGCGTATTTTTACTTTTGCCTGATACAGCGACTGGTGGCTGCGGTCGTCCCTGACAATGCCATAAAAAGTGGTTGCCAATGTCTCCGTCGAGACGAAAATGCCAACCAATAAAATGAATCGAATCGCGTGTTGCACTGAATATCTCCCTGCTGTGTTCACGGTAGACAAAATTCAAGTCTGGCAATTTGGAATGCAAGTGATACAAATTGTCGTGAGGAAGATGATACATTTTCAACCGACTTGAATATTCATTATGTCATGTATTGGGTGTCGGTCTTTCAGATGGATAGTAATGTGTTTCCTGCGGAAAGAGCATATCTTACGCCAACTGAATTGGATAGGAATTGATCATGACGAATGAATTGAACCCGAAGGAACTTGATTTCTACCAAAAATTGCGACGGAGAATGCAACAGTGGCTGTCAAGTCCGGAGAGTAAGGGCAACCAATACGCTGATTATCTTATGAGCGCTCCGGATCTATTCCATTTGATGGTGAAACTGACACTCGATCCGGATGTCCCGACCAGGTTAAAAACCGAACTGGGATTGGCGGTGGCATACTTTATTTCGCCTATTGATATCATGCCTGAGATCATTTTCGGTCCCATTGGTTTTGTAGATGATATAGCGGTAGCCGCTTTTGTGTTGAATCGGGTTATGAGCCAGGTTGACAAATCCATCATTGATAGGCATTGGGCTGGTGATCAAGACATATTGGTACTCGTCAAAATGATCATCGAGAAGGCGGATAGGTTACTTGGGGGTGGCGCTTGGCAAAAAGTTAAAAACTTCATAAACAGGAATCTATCTGATGGCAACGATAACATTTACACTTGAGGAAATTATTCCTCATCTGACTGAGATTTTAACGGATCCAAATATCAAAGTGGCAGGGACAGATGGCCAGACAATCCACATCACAGTTGTGAAATCAGTAATGGGTGTTTCCATCACTTTTCCCATTGTCCTGAGTTTCAAACAATACAACGACCCGGACCTGATCCTGAACTATCAAGTCGAAGGCAAACTTGGCGGCAAATGGATTGGTCAAATTTTGGCTCATCTGGTACCAGATGATTTGGTAAACTCGAATTTCAGCCTGGAAGCAGATACCATTAAGCTAACCCTCAATCCGCTTCTTGAAGCACGTCACATACCAATTCGGGTAACCAGATTGACCCAGGTAGAACAGACGTTTCAAGCAGAATTTCATTTGGTGAGTTAACTCAAGTAAAAACATTTCGTTCTGAAAGCTTGTACAGCACCGTTTTTAACGATTTCAAAGTTCTCCATTTATTTATTTAAAAATATTGCATATGCGACTTCTTCGGTTATAATCCGGCGATAGTAGCGAACAAATTAATGGAGGGAAAATGGCTACAACCGATCCGAAAGTTGCTCAAAGAGGCCCGTTTAAAATGCAGGTTGAAGCGAAGACCTATGCTTGGTGTGCCTGTGGTCGTTCTGAGAATCAACCATTCTGCGATGGCTCGCACAAAATAACAGATATTAAACCCATCATTCAGCGATTTGCTGAAGCTCGGGAGGTCTCATGGTGTGGTTGTAAGCATTCCGGGACCAAACCATTCTGTGATGGGACACACCGCAAAGTTTAATTCCATTTGACGAATCACCCTTGAAATGAATGAATCAGATCATTTTTTATTGGTAAAGTCATCAGCAGAATTATGCATACGGCTTGCCTGGTATGTGTTTTTTATCCAAAAAAAATGGGGGAGGTATTGTGCAAACTAATCAAGAATTAAATGCCCAAGTAGCCCAGAAAATTGAAGTTGCACCGGGGCTGATTATTTTACGAATCGTCCCGGATGGTTGGACTCTGGCTGAATTTGAGGCTGGTCAGTTTGCAGTTATTGGTCTGCCCGGGGCATCACCGCGTTATCTCTACTCGGAGTCGGAGGGCACGGTTCCGGATCCGGACAAAATGATTCGCCGGGCGTATTCCATTGCCTCAAGTTCAGTGAATAAGGAATTCATTGAATTTTACATCACACTGGTGGGTTCCGGAGCTTTAACACCGCGGATATTTGCACTGCAACAGGGTGACCCAATTTATCTCTCGCCCAAAATCACAGGCATGTTCACCATGTCAAAAGTTCCGGAAGATAAAAACCTGGTTTTAATATCCACCGGCACCGGTCTGGCTCCTTATATGAGCATGCTGCGATCTGCTTTGCCAGGCGATGGCAAACGGCGGTTCTCCGTGATACATGGTGCGCGCCATTCCTGGGAGTTGGGATACCGGTCAGAGCTGATTACCATTGAACGGATCTGCCCGAATGTGGATTATTTCACGATTATTAGTCGTCCTGATTCAGAGAAAATTAAGTGGGGTGGATTTACCGGCTATGTACAGGATATTTGGACCCGAGGTCATTTAGCGGAGACTTGGGGTTACGATCCCACGCCGGACAATACCCATGTGTTTCTTTGCGGAAATCCAAAAATGATCGATGATGTTTGCGTCATCCTGGGTCGGGACGGATTCAAAGAGCATACTAAAAAAGAACCCGGTGAGATTCATTTCGAACGATACTGGTGAGTCATCTTCATCGCATTGGATCACATGAAAAAGGCTGGGATTGACCAGCCTTTTTTAATGAACAAAATGAGTGGGAAGAACGCTATTGGGAGAATTTGATACGGCAATAAACCGGTAAATGATCTGAATAGCCGCCGAGGTAACGTCCCCCGCCGTAAGTACGATTTGGATAACCACTGTATTTACCCTCAGACTGGAGTTGAAACGGCTCCAGAAAACGGCCAGTTGACTCACTTACCCAACTAAAATTCCGATTGTCCAGCAATCCCTGTGACAGAATGACCTGATCCAGTACATTCCATTCACCCCGGTACATATAGGTCCCTTGTGCTGGATCTTTGAACATTGGCCATGTCGAATTGTAGAGTTCACCCGGCAAAAGTTTATCAGTCGTTGGTTTTGCAGCCAGTACGCTGAGGACAGATGCGTTATCCGGATAATCATTCAAATCACCCATAATTAAAATGTCTGCATTGGCATCGATTTTTAGAAGTAAGTCAACGTGCTCGCGCAACACTAACGCGGTCATTTTTCGCAGCGGATCTGTTTTTTCCATGCCGCCGTACCGTGACGGCCAGTGATTGACGAAGACATGCAGCAATTGGCTCGCATTTTTTTCAGCACGATTGGTAACGAATTCCCCATGCACAATGTCCCGGGTTTTACCGTTTTCCGGAAGGGCAATGGGAATCATCTCGCTGCGAATCAATGTGAACCGGCTAGCATCGAACAAGATGGCGCAGTCAATCCCGCGTTCGTCCGGGGATTCCTGATGAATAATCGTGTATTTTCGTTTAAGGTGATCGCGTACCAGTGTTTCCACGACCATTCGGTTTTCAACTTCAGCCAAACCCAAAATATCAGGCCCCTGACCCTCATTCATGGCATTAATGACCTGTGCCAGATGCTGATATTTTGTATTCAGTCGGTCGATTGACCACTCACTTTTCCCGGTAGGGGTGAATTCTTCATCATTCGTCCTGGGGTCATCTACTGTGTCAAATAGATTTTCCACATTCCAAAATGCTGTGAAATATCGATCATCCGCACCCCACAGTGAAATTGCGCCCAGCAGGCAAAGTGTTACCGCACGCCTGAACATCTACATTTCCTTTTCTGCAACCACGATGGATTTTATATTGAAAAGTGCTGTCTCCTCAAGTGCCGAGGTGATGTATACAACACCAGGCTCTTGATGAGGTTTACCGGCGCGTGTATGCACCGATTTCAAGCCACCTAGCCAGGCTCGGGAATCGCATAAGTAAACCAGATCATCCTGATCCATACCCATTCTATCCATGTCCACAACAGCGAAACGCGCCAGTTCACCAGAGTCGTCAATCTTATAACGCAATTTCACTTTTTCGCCGGGACGATCATTGGGCTTGCCACCCTTGAACTTCCAACGTGCGCGATCCACGCTCCAGATTGTCAATCCATCCAGCTCTTCTTCGGTTTTTTGTTTCGTGAAAAACGATACAATCACGCCGACACCTACACAGACTAAAATGTTGTAAAGGGCAGAGATGTAGATGTATTTACCACCGGACATAGCGCTGCCCTGGGCAAATGGTCTGATGAATATTTCCGGCCAGGTCGCGCCAACAATCATGAGTGTCGACCCGCCCAGGAATGTCCACAGCACGGCTGAAGTTGTAAAGCGCTTCCAGAAGATTCCGAGGAAAATAGCCACGATCAGTGGTGGCGTCAGTGTGGAATGGAAAAATCCATGCGCTTCATAGAGCGTCGCAAAATTCTTGAACGCCAAGACACCAACGACGCCAATCGCCGTTATGACAATAGATGACCAACGAGCAACCTTCAAATAGTATTTATCGTCTTGTTGGAGCCTTGAACCTTTGCTCCGGCGAATTAAAACTTTCTCAGCCGGCAACCAGATGTCATTGATGAAAATGGCCGCTGTCGCGTTGATAAGCGTGTCCACGGTTGACATAAGTGCGGCAGTTACCGCTGCCATAATAAACCCAAATACAAGCGGCGTTGCGACGATCTTGGATGCGATAGTGAAAATTTCATCCACATCCAAATTCATGGGGATGATACCAGCCGGAATTCCCGGAATAATGCCTTGTCCCTGGTAGATTGCATGTCCAATCCAACCTGCCCCACTCACAACAATCGCTGAAATCGGAAGGATGATGAGCACATTGAATGCAGCCGCTTTTTTGCCATCATTCACCGATCGTGTGGCCAGGAAACGCATGATCAGTCCCTGGTTCATGAAGAGGAAACCAATAGATCCGGCGATACCATCCTGCCAGAAAATTCCGACGAAATTAAATCCTCCCGGCTGATTGAAGTGGGCCAGTGGTAATTTGAAATGGGTCGGCAGGTGGTGCCAGAATGATTCGAAGCCACCAAGATAGCTGAACCCGAGGAATAGCACCAGCAAACCCGCAAAAATGAGAATAAATCCCTGTAACAGATCTGTGAAAATCACAGCGGTCTGTCCGCCGTAGGTAATGTAAATACCGGTAATGACAGCTGTAAAAATGATAATGTTCATGAGGCCGGCATCGCCATGGAGATTGAAATTCATCCCCAGTATATTCAGAAAATCCGGTAGCATGGGTTGAAGTGCTTTCCCGATGGTCAGGAAGCCAATGGATATATAGCCGATCATATAGAAGAACAGAGCGATGGTCGCCAGGAAACGGGCCTTATAATCGAACCGTCGTTCGAAATATTCAGGCACGGATGAGACTCTTGAGTAATAAATTAACGGCAGCCAGCCAAACATGAAAAATGGCATGAAAAACCAATCATTCATGTAGGTCATTGTGGAAGAAAAACCGTGCTGAAAAGCTTTTGCAGAGTATTTAACAAATGAATGGGAACCAACGCCCGTCGCCAGAATGGACATGGCAATCAACCACCATGAGAATCTTCGGCCCCCAAAAAAGAAGTCTGCGGTCGATTTAGTATATCGGCCGAACATGCTGCCAAACCCCATTACCAGAATGAAGTACAGCGCCATTACAATCCATGGTATCGTCATAGACATCGCGATTTCCTCACTTATTTCAGATAGAGCGCAGCAAGCGTCAGTGATGTGTGAATAAATAAGTACCAACCATACCCGAACAGTAAAATGCGAAACCACATTTTGCCGTCCTTGGTGCTACGGTCTAAGGATTTACTCCGTGTGGACAGGAGCATTCCTCCTAAAAAGAAAAGACCTCCTATACCATAGAGATAAATGAGTGGAGCCCAAACCCGCGCGAAGGTGAGTTCAGACATGGCAGTGTCAAGCATACCCGTTTCTCCTCGTTACGTTGACGGAAAGAAAAATTAAGTTTAATAGATCTTTTCTGAATATGAACCGATGTGTTGTCTGCATGTGAAATTAACTTAATAGGTAGCCCCTCAGTTACCAGTAATAATTTCACCCATATGCTCTTTTAGCTCGCTGAGATGAAAAATCTAACTCACTTGAAATACAGTATTTCCGGGAGATTTAGGAAAAAGAGTCTGAAAGCCACATAAAAAAACCCGATCGGGTGAGATCGGGTTTGATTGGCGTCGGAACGGGCAGATTTGAACTGCCGGCCTCCACTACCCCAAAGTGGCGCGCTAACCGGGCTGCGCTACGTTCCGTTTTTCAAGCCGCGTAATTAAACCTATGAATCGAGGATATTCAATAGAGAGACGAGATCGTCCCGAACTTTTTTCAGGAATTGATGGTATTCATTTGATGAATCAATTATTACCGTCTCCGGTGTGCTGATTTCTGGCAGACCGGTCTGTAAGAGACTCTGGTCAGTGTAGGGCAAACCGGCATCATGAATCTCTTTCAATTTCTGACGCGCCCCCTCGATCGTGTATTTACGATCATAAAGCAACGACTTGATAAACAGAATGAGTTCAATGTCTTTGTCGCGATAGATTCGGTTCCCCGCACGATTCTTCGCAGGGGAGAGCTGGGGAAATTCAGAT
>MNWS01000046.1 GCA_001872685.1 Fidelibacterota bacterium CG1_02_48_14 | reverse complement strand
TTTTAGGTTCTTTCTGGTAATTTAATCCTCACAACCACAATTGCAACATATTGTTTCTATTATTGTTATATATTTATTCAGGGACGACTAATTACCCATCTGGGAAACCATTGGCAGTGACCGACGGAGCAGGTGGTCTAATTTATTTATTCGACGATGGTACCAATATGTGGCTATCGAAAGTTGACGCTGCCGGAAATCTTGGTAGTTATGTCACGGTGGCACCGGAGGTCAACAAGCCTGAAAGTTTCCACCTCTCAGCGTTTCCCAATCCCTTCAACCCCACCACCACCATTCGCTATACGCTTCCGGAAAATGGTCGTGTGACAGTGACGATCTACGATCAACTCGGTCGTCGGGTGAATCAACTGGTAAGCGCTAAGCAGAATGCAGGTGAGTATACGGCCCAATGGAATGGGCGTGATGACACCGGACGGCAATTAGCTTCCGGGTTGTACTTCTGTCAGGTGAGTGGTGGGGGCTTTTCCAAATCGATAAAACTGGTGTTACTAAAATGAGCTTTACGATATGATATCCAATGTGAAATCTCTAAATGAAAATATGAGGACGAAAATTTCCAGGTTCAAGGTTTGGGCAATCGCAATCTTCATGTGTTATTCCTCTGTAGAGGCTTTGAATTGGACAAAACCCATATACTTACAACCACAATTTACTGGAAATACCTTTGCCATTAATCGAAATGAGACAAGAATATACTATGCTAATCAAACACAAGTGTATTGGCGTGATAGAATTGGTCCAAACCAATGGTCTGAACCACATTTTTTGGTTGGTGAATGGAATAACTCCCATTTAACACGAAATTTTTGGATTGATCCAGACGAACAAGTTGCAATTTGGTCCGACTACACGAATAATTGGCAGCTATTTATGTCACGCAAGGATAGTGTAGGCCACTGGTCTTCCAGAAGACCCCTTCCATCAGGTATCAACACCCCAGGTATAGAGTGGTGGGGTAGCATTTCACCGAGCGGGGATTGGTTGTATTTTTCAAGGTATATATCTGGACAGTCCGGAGCGCTCCTAAGGGCTCGATACATTAACGATTCTACCTTCGCAGATCCCGAAACCTTAGCTTTTGGTGAATTTCGTATTAATTACGGGGGAGACGAGTGGGTAGGAACACTCTCACCAAGGGAAGATGAGCTAATTTTTATGGGATATAGATACTGGCACAATGATGGAAGAGGTGAAAAAGACCTTTTCTCATCATTATTAAACTGCAATGGGACTTGGCGCCGGATTACACGACTTGATTGCAGCTATGACAAACAGTTTCAAGATATTCACATTCAAAGTGGTGATGAAGAATTTCCCCAATTGTCAACAGACAATAGGACGCTATATTTTCAAAGATTTTATTGGATTGACTCTGATTTAGGTATGGTACCCAACGGAGGATACTGTTTTTCCAAGCGTATCTGGTCAAAGGTTAGCCCTGTTTGTTCAGATTCAGTAGAAATACCAATCCCCGGCTTAGATGAACCAACACCGTTCCAGTTTGAAGTCGGTAGCCCAGATAGCCTACAATTTATCATACAGGATCAGAGCGGTAACGAGATCGTTCAGCATGCCGATACTGTAAACGCAGTTGGATTATGGCGCATTCGCTGGTATGGGATCAATGATACAGATTCAACAATTGTTGATGGCGATTATCAGTTACAAATCCAGTCCGATGCCACAACTGACACGATTAACTTCTCAGTATCAGCAGGCGATATATTGCTTGGGATACACGAAGAAAGAATACCGAATACCCTAAGATCATTCGATCTAGTTACTTTCCCCAACCCTTTCAACCCCACCACCACCATTCGCTATACACCTCCGGAAAATGGTCGTGTGACAGTCACGATCTACGATCAACTCGGTCGTCAAGTGAATCAACTGGTAAGCGCTAAACAGAACGCAGGTGAGTATACGGTCCAATGGAATGGGCGTGATGACACCGGACGGCAATTAGCTTCCGGGTTGTACTTCTGTCAGGTGAGTGGTGGCGGATTTTCAAGAACGGTGAAATTGGTTTTAATAAAATAATTCTGGCAATCACCTTTACAAGAAGGGGACTGCCTTGTCCTTCCCCATGCCATTGTAGGGCAACGCGGGGATTGTTTTTCACCACACGGGAGTCTAACGAGCCAGGTGTGGGATAGCCGATTTTTTTACCAGTGATAGGTCGGTCTGAAGGCTTAGCCAATTTGCCGTTCCCTCGACGGGTCTCGCTGAAAGCGCCAGAAAGCAAAAACCATAGAACACAGATTCCACGGATAGAACTGATTTACGCAGATGTGAATAGATAACTGGCACTCAAATCCCTTCCGGTAATTGAAGGCGCTATCATTTAATCGTCAGGAAATAGCAAACCTCCATGTTCAAACCTCAAATAACGAATGTCCCATGTCGAATGACGAATGTCGAATGACGAAGCTCAAGGCTCAAATAACAACGTGCTTTTAATATTCCTGCTCGCACTTCGACGGGGCTCAGTGAGACGAGCAGGAACTTCATGTAATGCTCGAATGACTCAAAATTAAATATGACTGAAAAAGGAACATTTTACCCTTGCGTTCCTAAGCATAAGGTAAATATCCTTATAGCATGGCGGTAGCAAGGAGCGCAGGATGAATTTGAAAAACCAACTAACCCACTCCAAAATATTTTCTTTGCTTATTGTGATGGGACTGGCGGCAACCACCGTGGCAACCCTAACCCTGAAAGGACAGAGTCAAAGCCAAATGACTACGAATGACCAAAATCAGTCGAAATGGAATCAATTGACCCCTGAAGAAAAACGGGTGATTGTGGAAAAAGGCACCGAACGAGCCTTCACCGGTGAATATGATGATCATTATGAGGACGGGACGTATACCTGCAAACGCTGCAACGCGGAACTCTATCAGTCGGTGAACAAATTCGATGCCCATTGTGGCTGGCCGGCGTTTGATAAAGAAATTCCCGGAGCAGTTCGTCGAAAACCTGATATTGACGGTTCGCGCACTGAAATTCTGTGTGCCACCTGTGGTGCACACCTGGGACATGTGTTCATGGGTGAGGGCTTTACCCAGACCGACACACGCCATTGTGTGAATTCAATCTCCATGAATTTTATCCCGGCCAGAATGCAGAAATCGGAGACGGTTATGCCCACCGCCATCAACAAAGCCATTTTTGCCGGTGGATGTTTCTGGGGTATGGAATATCAGTTCAAACAAGCGCCTGGTGTCATCAATGCCGTCGTCGGGTACACCGGTGGCCACACGAAAAATCCAACCTATCGCGAAGTCTGCGACCATACCACGGGTCACGCCGAAGCGATCGAAGTGACTTATGATCCCCAAATGACCAATTACGAAAACCTGGCGAAATTTTTCTTCGAGATTCACGATCCCACCCAATTAAATCGCCAGGGACCGGACATTGGTGACCAATATCGTTCGGAGATTTTCTACTATGATGACCAGCAGAAAGCGACGGCAGAGAAATTGATCAGCATTCTGACGCAAAAGGGTTACAAGGTTGCAACCAGCCTAAAACCAGCGACCATTTTTTATCCGGCTGAAGATTACCATCAGGATTATTACACCAAGACCGGCGGCTCACCTTATTGCCATATCTACACCAAGCGATTCTGATACTTCGCCATTGAGGCAGAACCTTTTACGCATCACGTCCTGCCAGAGCCCTTACCGTGACTGGAAATTTTCCCCTCCAAACATCGGGTTTTCCTTTACCAAGTCCTGGGTGAAGTGTCGTTCACGACGCTACCACACGGTTTCCCGCTTGTTTATACCCGGTCGGCGGCTACATTTGTCCGAATATGGGAAAACTTACCCTTAAGAATCTCGTCTTTTATGGTTACCACGGTGTCCAGGATTATGAAAAAGAGCTGGGCGGACGCTTTGAAGTTGACATTATCATAACCTATCCATTTCAACGGGCTGCGGTGGATGACCAACTGCCTCGCGCTGTGGATTACCAGAAGGTTTACGAGGTCGTTAAAAGCATGGTAACAACTCACAAATATCACCTTATCGAAACTTTAGCAGACCATATCGCTGATGCCATTGCTGATCAATTTGATGTTGATGAGGTTCAGGTTGTCATCCGGAAGACCAAAGTCCCCATTGATGCGGTTTTGGACTATGTCCAGGCCGAAGTGACCCGTCGCAATCCCAAGAGTCAGACATGACCCTGGTTGCACTGAGTCTGGGATCGAATCTCGATCAACCTGAAACCCAGGTACGACAAGCGCTCACCCGGATTGAACAGGTTTTCACCAATTTCAGGGCATCCTCACTTTATCTCACCCAGCCCGTCGGGGGACCGGATCAGCCTGATTTTGTCAATGCCGGCGCCGTCATTGAAACTTCCCTGGAACCTGCAGCATTAATGACCTATTTCCACAAACTCGAGGTGGAGTTTGGACGCGAGCCATCACCGGAGCGGAACCTGCCCCGTACCCTGGATATTGACTTGATATTTTACGGGAATACGATTCATGATGCCCCGGAGTTGACCATTCCGCATCCGCGCTTTCACGAACGCCGATTTGTACTGGAACCTCTGGCAGAAATCGCACCCCAATTGATTGATCCCCTGTCCGGGAAGACCATCCGTCAACTCTTAATTGACTGCCCGGACCAACATCGGGTTTTCCGAACGAGTCACTGACCAAAAGACGTATGAGACCACTTTACCACATTGCTATTGAAGGTGTTATCGGAGTTGGTAAAACCAGTCTGGCACAGCATCTGGCTGAACGACTTTCAGCACGCCTGGTTCTGGAGGAATTTGAGGAAAACCCCTTCCTTGAAAATTTTTACAAAGACAAAAAGCGCTACGCTTTCCATACCCAACTATACTTTTTGCTGAGCAGGTACCGGCAACAACAGGATTTGCGCCAAACCGATCTATTTTCGAGTCTGCTCATTACGGATTACATGTTCCAAAAGGACCGGTTGTTCGCCTACCTCAACCTGGAGGAGAAGGAACTTTCGCTGTACAACAAAGTTGCGAATTTATTGGAAGAGAATATTACGAATCCTGATTTGGTGATCTATCTGCAAGCTGATACCGACCGTTTGTTATACAACATTCGGAAGCGGGCGCGTGACATTGAAGCGCCTATTACCCGGGATTACATCGAAGCTCTGAATAAGATGTACAACGAATTTTTCTTCCATTTCAATGCCTCACCACTCTTGATTATCAATGCCACCGAAATCGATTTTGTGGAAAATCCGGATGATCTCGAAGACCTGATCAAAACAATTCGCCAACCGGTCACCGGCACCCGGTTTTTGAATCCCATCAAACATTGATGAATCCGGATGCGTGTCACTAAGACAATGAAAATTAATAAGATACCAAAGAACACATTCTGCTGCCAGTCCGATGCCAAACCCAAAAAATCCAACGGAAACATTTTTCATAAACAAGCATAGTTAGCTCACTCATGTCGAAACTCATTACTTTTCTGATCCTGTTTTACCTGATTTACCGGGGTTCAAAAATTTTAATCAACTATTTGAAAGTTCCGGGTGCTGATAAAACAAAGGTCGGTGGTCAAAATCAGGTTCAGCGCAAACTCAACATTGATTCAAAAGATATTGAGGATGCGGATTTCAAGGACATTAACCACGACTAGGTCAGGTTTTACAATTTCGCTTCAGTAGTCAGTCAGGTTTTATTCCCAGGAGGAGCATAAAAAAACCATGCAAGCGCTTCAATATCATGAATTTGGCAGCTCTGATGTTCTCCGCTACGAATCGCTACCTGACCCGATTTTAACCCCTGATACAGTGTTGGTGCGGATGAAAGCCGCCGCGCTGAATTTTCTGGACATCTGGGTAAGACGCGGCATCCCGGGACTACCAATTTCACTCCCTCATATTCCCGGAAGCGATGGCGCTGGTGTGATCGAAGCAGTCGGGAGTGAAGTTACCGGCTGGCAAATCGGCGATGAGATTGTCATTCAGCCCGGAACATTCTGCGGTCATTGTCCAGCCTGCCGCAACGGCAAACAGGATTTGTGTCGAAAATATGGCATCCTCGGCGAGACAGAACCCGGCATCATGCAAACCTACAAACTGCTGAAGCCGGTGAATCTGGGACACAAGCCTAAAAATTTGACCTGGGCCGAAGGTGCAGCGCTGCCGTTGGTCTATCTCACCGCCTGGAATATGCTCGTGAATCGGGCGCGGTTGTCTGCCGGTGAAACCGTCCTGATACAAGGTGCGAGTTCCGGCGTGGGCATGGCGGCCATTCAAATTGCAAAGCATTTGGGGGCGAATGTCATTGCTGCCGCCCGCACGGAGTCCAAACGAAGTCTGGCGCGAAAACTTGGAGCGGATCATGTTCTGGATTCCAATGACCCTATGCTCTACAGGGCTGTAAAAACGCTTACGGTGGGGAATGGTGTTGATGTGGTGTTCGAACATGTGGGTCAGGCAACCTGGACCAACAGTATGCGGTCATTGGCATTTGCCGGGCGGCTCGTGACCTGCGGCGCAACCACGGGTCCCCAGGCAGATATTGAAATCCGTCACCTGTTCTCAAAACGACTATCCATCCTGGGTTCCACCATGGGATCACTCGCCGATTTCCAGGCTGTGCTGGATTTGGCGAGTAAGGGCGTTCTCAAACCTGTCATTGACCGGGTTTTTCCACTGGCTGAAGGTTCTGCGGCGCATCATTATCTGGAAACAGCCCATGAATTTGGTAAAGTCGTTCTCTCCCTGGAGTAGCTCAGAATGTCACGCTTCGACAAACATGTTTTCGTCTGTACAAATGAGCGTCCGGCAGGACATCTCAAAGGTTCCTGCAGCGCTTGCGGTGGAAATGAAATTAAAAACAAACTCAAATCGTTGGTTAAACAGGCGAATCTGAAAAATTCCATCCGGATCAATAGCGCCGGTTGCCTGGATGCCTGTGAATATGGTGCCGTCATCGTGATCTACCCCGAAGAGACCTGGTACGGGAAGGTGGGTCTTAATGATGTTGCAGAGATTTTCCAGTCGCACCTGGTGGAAGGAGAGCCTGTGGATCGTCTGCTGATTCCTGCGTCGGAGCTCGCAGCCATTTCCACCAAATCCACGGCTGAGCGTTTTGGCGATCGTCACGCGGGTAAGAAATCCTCCCTCCCCGGCTAAAAAGCTGGCAGAACCACCGAATCGTTACGTATAAGCGCTTGTTGTACCAGTCCTCAGTTCATAAAATTGCGTGCTATGAAACACCCCTCATCTGACCGCACCATTACTTCACAACTTACCATTCCATCCGACTGTCAGGAGATGGCCAAAGTAGACGAATTTCTGGAGACATTTCTTTCCCGGAACGATTTCCAGGAAGCAGAAGCTGATGATATTGTGGTCGCGGTTCAGGAAGGCGTTACCAACGCGATTATTCACGGAAACGATCAAAGCATTCAGAAACAGGTGAATGTTGTTCTCCAACTCAGTAAGTTCCAGTTAAAAATAACCGTTACAGATCACGGTCAGGGCTTCGATATGGATGCCATTGCCGATCCAACTCACCCTGAAAATCGGCTGAAGAGCAATGGCCGGGGAATGATGTTTATTCGCACGTTCATGGATGAAGTCATCTCGCAAATAGGACCGAATGGGCATGAGCTGATCATGGTGAGGAATCGCTGATGCGTCACGCTATTTCGGCAATGTTTTTGGGGATGATCCTGGCAACGACGCTTATGGGTGAGTCGTCATCCGGACCACCACGATTCCAGGCCTGGGGATTTGATGCCGCCCTGTTGTCTTACGGTGGCGGTTTCGGAGGCATCTGGCAGATGGATCTGAATCAAAATTTCGCAGCAGGCGCTGAGGCTGCCCTGACATTCGTTCAAACCGGTCAATCCCTGGAAGGTTATAATTACTACGGTCAATACATTCAGTACGGCACGCAGAATCTATCCTTTTTAAAGGTTATCGGCGGGATGAGTTGGTACCCATTTGCTGACCGGATGGATCCCACCTTTCAATTTGGACTTTTTGGTGGTCTGGGACCGGTATTAGCCATGAATACCGCCGATACGACGAAAATTTGGTCGCGGTGGCGCCACGCTGAATACACACCAGCTATTTATAGCAAACTCGGTCTGGAATTCAAAATTCGTCAACCCCGGGCAGGCATTTATCTTTTTCGAATAGGCTATGATTTCACCGATTTCGGGACCGAAATCGACAAGCAATCCATTTATCAGGGTGTGTTTTTACAGGTGGGTATGGAGTTCCCAAGATACAAATGACATTGGAACAGATCTATCTGCCGGACATGGACATGATCGCGCCGGAGATCATCATCACGGGTTCAGAACTCCACCACTTACGAACCGTAAGACGCTTCAAACTGCAACAGCAGGTGGTGGCGGTTGACGGAAATGGCCACGCCCGGACATTGACATTAACGGAATTCCAAAAGGATGCTGTCCTGGCTCATGCTGATGACGTCAGGGTCGGTGTGGGCGAATTGCCAATTCCACTGATCCTGTGTATCGCCAATCTCAAATCCGACCATCTGGAATGGGTGGTTGAAAAGGCAACCGAATTGGGCGTGAGTGAAATAATCCCCCTGATCACGGAACACACCGTGAAGGGTGGCATCCGGAAGGACCGTTTGGAGCGAATTATCATCAGTGCGTTAAAGCAATCGGGTCGTTCCAAAAAACCTGAACTTTGTGACCTCACACCGATTGGGAGTGTGCTGAACCAACTTCCGAATGGGGAGCATTGGTTTTGTATGGCTGGCGAGGATGCTGCACCTGTGACACAGATGACAAGCAAGCCCATTCCTAAAGCATTGACAATCTGGGTCGGTCCCGAAGGCGATTGGTCCGAGGGTGAGTTGAATCGCGCCCGTGAACAAAAATTAAATTTGGTACATCTGGGGGGGCGACGCCTCTGAGCAGAGACCGCCGCACTCAGCGCATTGAGCGCAGCCAGTCAGTGGATAGATTTCTCAAAGATGAATCACTCAGTGACCGCTTGATTGACTGATTGACTGACTGATTGTCTAATTGATATTGATTGAAAATTAACTGAGGAGCCCAACCATGGATGACAATTGCATTTTTTGTGAGATCATCGCCGGAGAGATGGCTGTGGAAAAAATTTATGAAGATGACGAGGTCATGGCTTTCAACGACATCAACCCACAAGCTCCGGCACATTTTCTGGTCATTCCCAAACACCACCTTGCCGGACCGAGTGAGATCACTAGCGCCGATGAACCATTGGTGGGAAAAGTTATTCACACCGCTACCCATCTGGCCAAAAAGCTGGGCTTGAGTAATGGGTTCAGAATGGTGATCAATAATGGTGAAGACGGTGGTCAAACGGTCTACCATTTTCATGTGCACGTGATGGGTGGACGTCGTATGACCTGGCCTCCGGGCTAATTCCACCGTGATTGACCGACCCGCTATCTGAAGTAGAAAAAATTGAGCTGGCATGTACATATCTGAGTTAACCATCAAAGGTTTCAAATCCTTCGCTGAACCCACGAAGGTCAAATTCGATCAGGGTATAACCTGCATCGTCGGTCCTAATGGCTGTGGCAAAACCAATGTCGTTGATGCCATCCGGTGGGTTTTGGGCGAACAAAAAACTTCTGTTTTACGCTCCCAATCCATGCACGATGTTATTTTCAGCGGGACGACCACCCGGAAACCGCTCAGCTTCGCCGAAGTCTCCTTAAATATCCACAACAATCGTGGCGTTTTGCCGGTGGAATACACCGATGTCACCATTATGCGTCGGGTTTTTGGTGATGGCACCAGCGAATATTTTCTCAATAAAAATGCCTGCCGCTTGAAGGACATCCTGAACCTTTTCATGGATACGGGTATGGGTTCGGATGCTTACTCCGTCATTGAGTTAAAAATGGTTGAGTCCATCCTGAGCGAAAGTAAAGAGGAACGCCGACGCCTGATTGACGAAGCTGCCGGGGTGAATAAATACAAACAGCAGCGCAATCTGTCATTTCGACGATTGCAATCTACTGATACCGATTTACTCCGCATTAATGACATTCTCCAGGAGGTGGAGAAGAATGTTGACTCCCTGCGTCGCCAGCTAAAACGCTACAATCGCTACGAAAGTGTGAAGCAACAGCTTCAGGAGGATGAAGTCTCCCTGGCGGTTTGGAATATCCACCAGCATTTGAGTGAAATGGAGCCCTTGAAAAACCAGACAGCGAATTTTCAGCATTTGTACGGTGAACATTCCGAGTCGTTGGCCTTGGCAGAACATCAGGCCGAGTCCATGCAATCTGAGCTGACGGATTTGGAGAATAAGCAGCAGGGGCAACGCGAGATCGTTCGCAATCAGGAGATTGTGGTCAATGATTTGGAGCGCAAACTTCTGGTGGCTGGCGAAAAAATTTCAGCCGCCACGGCTGCTCTCGACCGTTTGAAATTGGAAGATCACTCCCTTCAGGAACGCCAGGAAACAACCCAAAATGTCTTGGCTGACCTTGAAAATGAGCGGGAACACCTCTTGCCGCAAATTGACGAAAAACAAACGCAAAATGATAAACTGAAATCGGCCTTTGATGCAGCCGTCAATGCCTATCGCGAAGCGCAAACCACTTTCGACGCACACAATCGTCAACGCGTCGGATTGCTGAACGCCGTGAGTGAATTAAAACATCAA
>MNWS01000005.1:10959-14506 GCA_001872685.1 Fidelibacterota bacterium CG1_02_48_14 | reverse complement strand
TAGCCTGGTTGGGAATACCTGGTTCGGGAAAAAGTATATGAAATTTCTGATACGGGCCGGCGAGGTGGCGATCTCAAATACCAGTAATTCATTGGAAAATAAGTTGTCAGGAATGGGGTTTGACTTCACCAGTGAGACGATCGGGAATATGGTGTATTTTTCGTGTTACCAATAACGCTGGTTTAGTACGGTCGGATTAAATGTGAAATTATACTTACTGGTCATTATCTGTCATGGTTTCAACCAGGAGTCCCTTCATGAAAAAAATCCCGATCTACCAGGTTGATGCCTTCACCTCCGAAGTATTCTCCGGTAATCCGGCGGCAGTGTGCCTGTTGGAAGAATGGTCTGCTGACAAGGCTATGCAATCCATTGCCGCCGAGAATAATTTATCCGAAACGGCGTTTCTGGTGCGCGAAAACGATATTTTTGAGTTGCGCTGGTTCACGCCGGTGACAGAAGTCGCACTGTGCGGACACGCCACACTGGCCAGCGCCTTTGTCATATTTCATGAGCAAAATTGGCCGGAAAAAACGATCCGCTTCCAGACCCGCAAAAGCGGTCAACTGGTGGTGACCGGGAAGGATGATTTATTGGTAATGGATTTTCCTGCGCGGCCTGTACAGGAACGCGTCAATCCACCGGGTCTTGCAGCCGCATTGGGGGTAACGCCGCTGGAGATATTCTCCTCTGCTGAAGATTTATTGGTCGTTTTGGAAAATGAAGCGTCCGTCCGCGAAGTGACGCCCGATTTCGCTGCCCTCAATCGGGTTGAAGCTCGTGGCATTATTGTCACTGCTCGCGGTGAACACAGTGACTTTGTTTCGCGCTTTTTTGCACCCCGGGTTGGTGTGAATGAAGATCCGGTGACAGGTTCGGCACATACGGTACTCACGCCCTACTGGTCGGAAGTCCTGGGCAAAATTGACCTCCACGCTTTGCAGATTTCGCAGCGTGGTGGCGAGCTATTCTGCCAGATGGCCGGGGACCGGGTGAAAATTTCCGGGCGGGCGGTGTTGTATCTGGCGGGAACCATTTCGGTATGAGCTATCTTTGTGGGTGACTTTTAGGAGAATTTCGAATGACATCACGCTTATTCTGGATGATTCTGGTAATTTTGGTACTGGCAATTCTGGTTTTCTACCTCTGGCCGTCTCCACATGCTGCATTCAACGAGAATTACGCTAAGGTGGATTCCAATCAAATCGCTGCTCTGCAAGACTTTCGCTCCAATCATTCTACGCAACAAATAATGGTCAACAATGTCCCTTTGGACTATGTGTTATTTGGAGCGGATAGTGGCGAGACCATCCTGTTCCTGCATGGCATGACCGGTGCTTACGACATCTGGTTCCAGCAGATGGAAGCGCTTAAGGATCGTTTTCGGGTCGTATCGCTGAGCTATCCACCGGTGAACAGCCTGGAAAAACTCAGTGAGGGCGTGTTGGCCATTCTTGATCGGGAAAGCATTTCCAAGGTGAATGTCGTCGGCACTTCGCTGGGCGGTTATCTGGCGCAATTTCTGGTGGCGACCCATCCGGAACGCATCTCACACGCGGTCTTTGCCAACACCTTTCCACCCAATGACATTCTGGCCGAGAAAAACAAGACCATCGGTAAATTGTTGCCCTATTTGCCGGAGTGGCTGGTACTCAAGGTGTTGCGCGGTAGTTTCCAGAGCCAGATTTACCCGTCTTCGGGTTATGACGATCTGACCTTGGCGTATATGCTGGAACAGTCGTATGGTCGCATGACCAAGGCGCAGGTTTATGCGCGCTTCAAGTGTGTGGTGGAACCCTTTGCAGCACCCGATCTCGCGCAACTCGGCATCCCGGTGATGATCATCGAAGCCGGCAATGATCCCCTGGTGGAGAACCAGTTGCGTGAGCAGCTGAAATCCACCTATCCATCCGCGATTGTACATACTTTGCAAGATGTGGGACATTTTCCCTATTTGAATGTACCGGAAGCATACACACAGTTGCTGGATTCATTTTTTAACACACACACAGAAAGAGATGAATAGATGGCCGATCGAAAAACGCTGATTCGTGAATACAAGGAGCGACCAAAACCAGCCGGCGTCTTCCAGGTAAAGAATAACGCCAACGGTAAAATATATCTGGCCAGCAGCCTGAATGTGGAAGGCTCGTTGAACAAACAGGAATTCATGCTCTCCAGCGGCGCTCATCGCAACAAAGCGCTGCAGGCTGACTGGAAAAAATTCGGCCGCTATCAGTTTACCTTCGAGATTCTGCAGATCGTGAAGATTACCGAGGATCCCGGATTCAATGTGAAGGATGAATTGTCCCTGCTGGAAGAGATTTGGCTGGAAGAGCTAGAGCCGGTTGGTGACAAGGGATATAATGTGAATGAAAAAATTCGAGAAGTATAATCGGTGAATTCAGAATTGAATTTGAGCGGACGGAGCTGGATATTGTTACGCTTTTGAAAGCAAGTTGCAGAAAATGAGGCTGGACTGCTCCTGTGAGACGAGCAGCAAAGTTGTTTCTTTTTTTTTGTATCATGCAATGAATCACCAGTGAGGTCGGATGTCAGAATCCACCGCATGGTTGGCATAAAAATTTTTAAGGTCAGGTGCTTAACAGGGTAAGCGGTATGAACATTTTAGCGATGGTAACTGTGGCAGGTTTCGTCATTCTGAGTGGCTTGCATTTTTATTGGGTCTTTGGTGGAAAACGAGGGTTCGACAAATCCATCCCTACAGTGGGGGATAAGCCAACGCTGAACCCGGGGCCGGTTATTACGGCGATTGTTGCTTTGGGATTGCTTGGATTCGGAGCGATCACCTATTTACTCGGCTTTACTGACTTAGCGTTCGTGAAAAATGGCAACCTGATTGTGGTTGCCGGATGGTGCGTGTCAGCTATTTTCTTGATCCGGGCAGTTGGTGATTTCAAAACGGTCGGATTTTTCAAAAAGATCAGGACGACGGATTTTGGCAGATACGACACGAAATTTTATTCGCCGTTATGTCTGTTTCTGGCGATTGTCTTAGGTTTGCTGGCGTTTCGAGCCGGTTGATTCTCCTTGATTGAGAATGGGGTGATTTTTCCCTAAACCGATCGGTCTGATGCATTTAGAATGATAACAGGAGTCAAAAGTTTTTATGGATAAAGCATGAGTTACTACGCCAAAAAACTTTCCGGAACGCGCCTGGAGCAGTGTTATCTCATTGCGCCACCCCGAATCAAACAATACTTCGAGACCGAGATCAAGACGGTGTTATCACATGCCAGAGATACGGATTTGGTGTTGGAACTGGGGTGTGGTTATGGTCGGGTGACCAGGGAAATTTCCGGTCATGTACGGCAGGCAATTGGAATTGACATCGCCGGCGAAAGCATTGAACTCGCCTTAAATAGACGGAACCCCCGCGATTCAAACACCGCTTACCAGACAATGAATGCCACCCAATTGGAATTTGAAGATGCCTCATTCGACCTGGTATTTTGTATCCAAAACGGCATCAGCGCTTTCGGAGTGGACAAGTCCGTTTTGATCAGAGAAGCGTTGCGGGTAACTC
>MNWS01000005.1:0-10948 GCA_001872685.1 Fidelibacterota bacterium CG1_02_48_14 | reverse complement strand
CGAGTAGGCGGAAAAGTTCTTTTCTCCAGCTATTCCAGCAATATTTGGGCAGACCGACTGAACTGGTTCGAGCTGCAGGCGGAGCAGGGATTGGTGGGTGAGATTGATTATGACCTGACAAGTCCCGGTATGATCGTTTGTAAGGATGGTTTTCATGTGGGAACTCTTACCATGGCCGATTACGAAAAACTGTGTAACGACCTGGGGGTGGTTGGGGAAATCAGGGAAGTTGATCACGCTTGTGTCGTGTGTGTCATTACAAAAACATAATTGACGGACAACCCGCAGCGAACCTCATCGTCTGATGACTTGCGAGCTTTATCAGTAACTAAGAAAAAAACAAGGAATGAAAAATGGCCAAGATTGTAAAATTTGGAGAAGATGTTGAGGGATACGCGATCCCGGTATTGAATGAGCGGGAAATCCGTGCTGCTGCAGGAATTTTGTTCTTAATGATGCTTTTTTCAATCCAGAACGCTGCCGGAAAAGGCGATTTTTTAATGCTGAAATACGCCGTGATCATCTTTCTAACAGATATTTGTATCCGGTTGTTTATCAGTCCGAGATTCGCTCCATCCCTGATCATCGGCAGATTCATCGTCAGGAATCAAACGCCGGAATATGTTGGTGCTCCGCAAAAGAAATTTGCCTGGATTATTGGGGTGATACTGGCAATGACGATGTTTGTCCTGTTGGTGTTGGTTAATTCATATAGTGTCATTACCGGTTTGATCTGCATGGTTTGCCTCATTTTCCTGTTTTTTGAATCGGCATTTGGAATCTGTCTCGGGTGCAAGGTCTATTCATGGATTTACAAGGAAAAAGCCCAGTATTGCCCGGGTGAGGTTTGCGATGTCAAATCAAAACAGGCGATTCAGAAAACATCAGGCGTTCAGGGGCTGATCGTGATGGTGTTTATTGCCTATATCGCTCTCGTCTCGATTTTCTTCCATGGGAATTTCGTTGTAAAACCCCATAACTTGTTTAGCGCTGAAAGTTCGGTCAACTCGGACTGAAAAGCGTGGCCATCCGTGCAATAGTCGGGGGTTTTTCTCAGTTTAAATATTGAGGATTTGTCACTAAAATTTTTCTAAAAGGCCCTTCTAGGGTTTGCTTAGTGCGTAATTATCGTGTTAAGTTTGACCCGGATACACGCTTGAATTAGTGCTGCGGTAAAATCGAATTCTTCGACGGTTCATTCCGTCAGGGTTTTTTTTGAATCGAGAACAACAGGAGGTTGGTTGTGGCAGAGTTATTTTCAAAATTCAACGGATTAGAGATGTTCTTTCTGGTTTGTGCGATCATCGGTGGGATGCTCGTATTTATTAAACTCATCCTGCAATTCATGGGCGGTGGCGATGTGGGAACCGATGTTGACCTGAGCGGTGATTTTGACCCGGGCCATGTGGATTCGGATGTCGGATTTCGGTTATTTTCGCTGCACGGACTGTCATCGTTCTTTATGATGTTTGGGCTGGTGGGACTCGCGTTGTACCGACAGAGCCGGATGGAAGTATTTATCTCGACACTTGGTGCTGTCGCTGCCGGATTGGTTTCGGTGTGGGCCATAGGCAAGCTATTCCAGGGAGCAGCGAAACTTCAATCGAGTGGCACACTCAAGACAGCCGACGCGGTGGGTAGTACCGGAATCGTGTACCTGAAAATTCCACCTGGCGGAACCGGACAGGTCAGTATCAATTTCAACAACCACCAACGGGAATTTGATGCCATGGCGGAAGGCGGCGCGGAAATACCCAGCGGAACGGCCATCCGGGTCATTCAGGTCAATGCAAATATTCTGGTAGTGGAAAAGCTCAGTTAAGCGAGTGAGTGAATAAGTAAATAAGTAAGTAAGTCATAATAATTAAGGAAAGGGGTAATCATGTTTGATTTTTGGATTCTTCCCATTGCAGCGTTTCTCATTCTGGTCGTAACGACCATAACTTTTCTTGCGTCGCGTTATAAACGCTGTCCCTCTGATAAAATTTTGGTCGTATACGGAAAAGTTGGTGCCGGGCAGTCCGCCAATTGTATTCACGGTGGTGGTGCCCTCATATGGCCGTTGATTCAGGATTATGCTTATATCAGCCTGACCCCCATGACAATTAGCATTCCCCTTCAAAAAGCGCTCTCACTCCAGAATATCCGAATTAATGTCCCCTCCACTTTCACGGTTGGTATCAGCACAGAACCGGAAGTGATGACTTCTGCCGCCGAGCGATTGTTGCATTTGAATCAATCCGAGATCGAGGAAATGGCTAAGGAAATCATCTTTGGTCAGTTGCGTCTCACCGTCGCTTCATTAACCATTGAACAGATCAACCAGGATCGGGAGAGTTTTTTGGAATCGGTTCGGAAGAATGTCTCTCCAGAACTAAACAAAATCGGTCTGTTTCTGATAAATGTGAACATCACGGACATCACGGATGAATCCGGATACATTGATTCTATCGGCAAGAAAGCAGCCTCCGAAGCGATTAATCAGGCCAAAGTTGATGTCGCCGAGCAGGAAAAACTGGGGGCGATTGGTGAAGCAGAAGCCACCAAGGTGAAAGATGTGCGCGTAGCAGAGAATGTTGCCGAATCGGAAAAGGGCAAGAAAAAAGCTGAAGCAGACCAGCGTGTGTTTGTTCAGCAGCAGGAGGCAGAAGCGACCATTGGTGAGGCAGTAGCGAATCGGGATAAGGAGATAAAGGTTGCTGAAAATGTGGCTGAATCAGCAAAAGGTCAGAAGAAGGCCGAAGCGGATCGCCGAATTGTGGTTCAGCAACAGGAGGCGCAAGCGGTGGATGGCGAAAATCGCGCGAAAGCCGATATTGCAGACGCCAATGCCGAACTGGCCGTGAAACAGGCGGCCGCCTTGCAGCGCGGTGAAGTTGCCCGTCGTGAGGCAGAAGTTGAGATCCAGAAAGCGCAATACAAGGCTGAGCAGGAAAGACTGACTGCTCAGGAAGTTGTACGACAGGAAATTGAAAAGAAGAAAGTCGAGATTGCCGCTGAAGCTGAAGCTGAAAAAACGCGTCGTGAAGCCAGGGGTCAGGCAGATGCCATTTTACTAAAATACCAGGCTGAGGCCGAGGGTATCCGTAAGGTGTTGGAGAGCAAAGCCGCTGGTTATCTTGATCTTATCAAAGGATGTAATGGCGATGCTAAATCAGCAGCGACACTCCTGATGACGGAAAAGATTGAGCAAATCGTGCAACTCCAGGTTGAGGCAATTCGCAACATCAAGATTGATAAGGTGACGGTTTGGGATTCAGCGAGTGGCGGCAAAGATGGTAATGCTACCTCGAATTTTTTGTCTGGGTTGATTAAGAGTCTGCCACCGCTGCACGATGTAGCCGGCATGGCTGGCATTGATCTTCCCAAGTATCTGGGCGAAATCGCACCAGACATCGTGGTAAAAAAACAAAGCGCGGAAAAAGAGGTGGCGCCTGCTAAAACGAAGTAAATCGCATACTTTGCACGGGGTTGATATTTTCCATGTGTGAAGGGAGCCGATTCAGGTCCAGAGGGTGTACATAAAAAGATGATCAATGTGTATGACAATTCAATACGCCAACCCATTGACACCATTGGTTTCGCCCACCAAGCCTGGCAGATGGATGAACTTTTGGAACGGATCGAGAGTTGTTTTAGGCTTGATCTTGAGCGTACGGAACAGGAACCAGGTACGCTGTGGAAAGCAGCCATTTGTCCTCATGATGATTACACATGTGTCAGTTGGTTGTATCCGGCGGTGCTGCGAAACCTCATTGCCAAGACGGTAATCATTTTCGGGGTTGCGCACAGAGCCAGGCAGTTCAATCTGGAAAATCGGTTGATTTTCGAGGATTTTGATGCTTGGCAAGGTCCTTACGGCCCGGTTTCGATATCACCGTTGCGTCAGGAAATTCTGAGCCGATTACCCGAGGGGATGACCCAGGTTCACCGGGAAATGCAGTCTGTTGAACATTCGGTGGAAGCGCAGATTCCGTTTTTGCAATATTTCAATCGTGAAGTGGAAGTCATCAGTATTCTGGTGCCCTACATGAATCTGGAGCGAATGGAACTCATTGGTCAGGAATTGGGAAAGGTACTCGCCAGAATCGTTACGGAGAATGATCTGACATGGGGTGAAGATCTGGCATTGTTGGTTTCCTCTGACGCGGTGCACTATGGTGATGAAGATTGGGGTGGTCAAAACTATGCACCCTACGGTACCGATTCTGAGGGGACTGCCCAAGCCATGGCCCATGAATCAGAAATCATCAAGAGCTGCTTTACCGGTGAGTTGACCCACGAAAAAGTGGCTCATTTTTCTGGATATACCCTCACTCAGCAGGATTTTCACGAATACCAGTGGACCTGGTGTGGGCGTTATTCCATTCCGACCGGCTTATCAACAGCGCTCAATCTGCAGAATTTATTGGGCGAGCAAACATTACGGGGCATTCCCATGGGTTATGCCACCAGCATTAGTCAGCCTCACATTGAAGTGGATGATTTGGGGATGGGATTAACCAATCCTGCCACGCAGCGTCATTGGGTTGGTTATCCGGCGGTGGGATTTAAGTAGGCTCTTCCGGATAATTTCCCGATCTGGTTTATCGGTTTAGGGCAATTTGATCATGGAAATTAAACGGATTGATTTCTTATAATCACTGGCTCTCAAAGAGTTAATAATCCTCCAGTTTGAGTCTAGCTATTTCGGTTGACACCCCATACCTGGCCGTCTATATTGGCCCGCTTTATTGAAATGATGAGAGGAGAATAAATGTACGCCATCGTTGAGATTGCAGGGAAACAGTTCAAGGTTAAACCGGGTATGGTCCTGAACGTTCCGACTCTTGACATCGAACCGGGCAATCCGGTTGAGGTCGAGCGCGTACTGGCCTTTTCTGACGATAAAAATTTTATGGTAGGCACCCCGACATTGGATGATGTCCAGGTAGACGCCACTGTGGTTAACCACGGCAGAGATAAAAAAATCATCGTCTTTAAGAAAAAGCGCCGGAAAGCGTATCAGCGGAAGAAGGGTCATCGTCAAGGGTTTACCAAAATTTTGGTAGCCGGTTTGAACCAGGGTAAAAAAACAACCCCGAAAACTGCAGCAGATGTTGCAGAACCCAAAAAAGCCGAAGTTGCTCCTGAAGTAGCTGTAGCCAAACCCAAGACTGCTCCGAAAAAAGCCGCTGCTGCGAAAAAACCAGCCGCCAAAAAAGACGAGACAGGAGAATAATCCATGGCACATAAAAAAGGTGTAGGTAGTTCTAAGAACGGACGCGAAAGCCATTCCAAACGCCTGGGTATTAAAGAATTCGGTGGTCAGTTCGTGACTGCCGGAAGCATTCTGGTCCGTCAACGCGGTACCCATTACCATCCGGGAAATAATGTTGGCAAAGGCGCTGATGATACGTTGTTTGCAAAGATTGACGGGGTTGTCGCTTTTGAGCGCAAAGACCGTGATCGTAAAAAAATAAGCGTCTATCCGCAGCCCGAAGCGTAGTTCGTAGTTTCAGCTACCGTATTTCTGACATTTATAATCCCCTGAATCCCGGAAATTTTCCAAGGATCCAGGGGATTGTCACGTTCGGCAGAACCGGTTGATTTGAAATTTTGATGAAGTAAAATGTGAACCAGCGGTTATTTTCGCAGCCATGGGAATCACAGTTAACCTATCGCATTCGCTGATTATAAGTTGATAAAGGAGTAGTCGTGGGAAATTCCGATCTGGAACGTTTGGAAGCATTACATAAAAGTTTTGCCGTCCTGAAATCAGAAATTGGTAAGGCCATAATCGGTCAGCATCAAATAATCGAGCAGCTTTTTATCGCCATGCTGGCACAGGGACACGCGTTGTTGGTGGGGGTTCCGGGACTGGCGAAAACCCTGTTGATTAAAAGCCTGGCCGAAATCATGGACCTGAAGTTCAATCGCATTCAGTTCACGCCGGATTTGATGCCATCGGATATTACCGGTACGGAAATTATCGAGGAGGATCACAGCACCGGCAAGCGCGCGTTTCGGTTTGTACACGGACCAGTGTTCTCCAATATCGTCCTGGCAGATGAAATCAACCGAACGCCACCCAAGACCCAGGCTGCCCTGCTGGAAGCGATGCAGGAACACCGTGTAACGGCTAGTGGTCAAACCTATACATTGGACGAGCCCTTTTTCGTGCTGGCGACCCAGAATCCCATCGAACAGGAGGGAACCTACCCACTCCCGGAAGCCCAGCTCGACCGATTTATGCTGAATCTGAAGGTGGAATACCCCAGCATTGAAGAAGAGAAAAAAATTGTCCAATCCACCACCTCTGCTGTGGAGGTCAAGCTGAACAAGGTTTTATCCAGGGACGAAATCCGTGCCTACCAACAGTTGGTGCGCCAGGTTCCGGTGGCTGACAATGTGGTTTCATTCGCGGTGGATCTGGTGACGCGTACACGCCCGGACGGTGGCAGTGCACCCGACTACATTAAAAAATGGGTAGCCTGGGGCGCTGGTCCCCGGGCGTCGCAATATTTGGTGTTGGGCGCGAAGACGCTTGCTGCCCTGAAGGGCAATCCCACTCCTTCAATTGACGATGTCAAAACCATCGCCCTACCGGTTTTACGCCATCGTGTTCTTACCAATTTTAATGCCGAAGCAGACGGCGTCAGCACCGACGAAATCATCACACGTCTATTGGAAACAGTCTAACAGGATATTCTTGCGTCTTTGGATGTTACCCGAATCAAAACAGGAATAATTATGCGATCAATTATCATACGAATTTTCATGTCATTAATGGTTTCTACAGCACTTTTAGGTCAGTCCGGTTTTTATGGATGGAATCAGCGGACGCATTCCGAACTGACCTGGTACACGCTCGAAACAGAGCACTTTAATATTCATTATCACAATGGGATTGAAGAAATTGCCCGCAAAGGGGCGTTGATCGCTGAGCAGATTTATCCCACCATTTTGCAACAGATTGAAGTAGAGCCCTGGGGCAAAACCGACATCACATTCACCATGGAAGACGAAATATTAAACGGCTTTGCCATGCCATCCGATCAAATCTTTATCTGGGTGAGTCAGAATGATGTGGCGGGTCACTTCGGTGGATCTGAAAAATGGTTGCGATTGGTGCTACCGCACGAATTCCAGCATGTGGCGCAATTCAACGCACAAAAAACCTGGCTGGGTATCTGGGGAATGATCGGTATTCCAGGATGGTGGATGGAGGGCATGGCCGAGTATAACACCGAGGTCTGGCGTGTGGGTCGCAGCGATAACTCCTTCAAAATTCATACCTATCAGAATATGGTGGAGAAGATCGAAGCGCATCATATGGGTTACGCCAAAGTATTGTACCTGGCTTGGAAATATGGTGATTCAACCCTGGTGAAAATTGGACACGATCGGGTTTATCTGGATAAGAAAAAGAAAAAGTGGCCGATTTGGTATGACTTTGACGAAGCGTTTAAAAAAGCCACCGGCAAATCGGTCAAAGCGTTTGATGAGGAATGGCGCCGGGTCATCAATACCTACTATTTCACCTTAAAAGGTCAAAAAGAGGGTGTTGATGAAGTGGGTGAGCCGATGGTCGTCAAGGGCTTTAAAAATATTTTCGGGTTGAGTTACGCACCCGACTCCAGCGCCCTGGCTGTCGTTGGGCGCCAGTCTAAAAATCAATACTATACAAGCCTGTATGTGATGACAACTGATACCAATCACACCATTAAACGCATCCATTATGGCACTTTCAATAATCAACCAGCCTGGTCACCAAACGGTAAACAGATTGTGGTTTCGGAGCTGCATCGCGGGGCGCACGGAAGTCTCCTGAATGACCTGCGAATTGTAGATCGCGACGGAAAACACAAGCGCTGGCTGACAAAAAATCTAAGAGCTTTACACCCCCTCTTCGGACCGGATTCCGAAACTGTCTATTGCGTCGCTCATCCCACCGGACAAACCTCCAATATCTATCGCATCAACACCCGAACGAATAAAATCGAACGGGTAACGAATTTTTCCGGTGATGTCCAAATTCTGCGACCGAGCCTATCGCCAAATCATAAGCAATTGGCCATTTCGATTCAGGATACAACCGGTTTCACAGACATTGCTGTGGTGAATACGGATGGCTCCGGGTATCGCAAGCTGATAAATGATTATGCGGAAGATTTGATGCCGGTCTGGACTGCGGATGGAACCGGGGTGATTTTCACCTCCTATCGCAATAGCACCCCCAATCTTTATCAAATTGGTTTGGCAGCCACGGATTCTATTGTCCAGATGACCGATGTGGCAGAGGCGGTTTATTCTCTGGAACGCATTCCAAAGTCGGATCGGATTTTGGCCACAACCCTGGGTGATGTGGACACTGTCCGAATGGTATCCATCGCACCAGATCGCCAAATCACGCCAACTCCCATCCAGATCAATGAGCGTTGGTCAGCCTGGCGCACGAAACGACCCACCCCGGAACTTGCGGCCATTGATTATACCAAGCCTGCCGACATTATTGGCATTCATCCCTACCACGCATTCAGGACTTTCCGCACACTCACATGGTTTGTGATCCCGGATGATCTGGGCTTGACCGGCCTGTATATCGGCACCGATGCCCTTGGAAAACATATGGTTACATCGGTTGCGAATGTCAAATGGAACGGGGATTTGCTGGGTGGAGCAGCGAGTTATTCAAATCTAAATTTCTGGCCGGTTCTCGGCATTTTTGCGCAAAACAATCTTGGGTACACGCAGCATGTCATCGCCAAAGGGAGTATTTACGAAGCAGTGAATGGTGGCGGTATCGCGGCAGGTGTTCCCCTGAATTCCGGCAAGAGTCTGTTCTCAAATCACTTCCTGAGTGTCTTGCTCCAGGCTCATACGCGTCAGGTCTTGAGCTTCTCCAACGACATTCCCGAAGATTCCCTCGTGAATGGTTTGAAAGAGGGCAGTTTCGTTCTTGATTACCGGTGGAAATCACAACGTCCGCATAAGTCCATGGTGTGGTTACCGTATACCGGTACCGGCTTGAACGCTCACGCCGAGATAATCTCATCGAGCATTTGGGGTGGAGCCGATTATCAGAAATTCTGGATTGACGGATTTACAAATCAACAGCTTGGTCACACACCTTTTGCTCTTTATGGCCGCCTGAAATGGGAAAAACACACCGGATCCGTGCCGTACCAGGACCGGATTGGTTTGTTGGATGTTGACCCGCTGTATTATTCACCGGGGACCCTTGCGGGCTCACTCGCCGGTCTGATCAGCCCTGCAGAGACCTACAATTTACGTGGACAGCAGGAAAATTATTACGGCCGTGAAGTGTTGTATCAGGTGACTGAGCTCCGATTCCCGTTTATCCCGGCCATTCCGGCTGAAGTATTAGGCATTACATTGAATCACTTTACCGGTGCGATATTCAGCGATGTTGGTGTCGTCAGGGGCTTGCTCGTTCCGTTGGTGAATGGCGACACTGAAAAGGCATTACAGACCTTTGGTGCTGAGTTTAAAGCGAATGTCAGCCTCGGTGGTAACGCACTGGTGATCGTCTCCTACGGTTTCGGTGGCGATGCTGATTTCTGGTCCAATAAAGACTACAATTCCAACTCGAATTTGAAAGACCACACCTACTTCCGGTTGGCATTGGTGAACCCTTTCTAAGAAGGTTCGGTTGAGTCCATGGAAATCGATAAACGCAAATATCTCAAGCCCGAGACCATCGCCACCCTGGCGAACATGCAGTTGCGCGCCAGAATGGTGGTGGAGGGTTTTATCGTCGGACTTCACAAAAGTCCATATCACGGCTTTTCCGTGGAATTTGCCGAGCACCGCGCCTACGGACCGGGTGATGATCTGCGCCACATGGACTGGAAACTCTACGGCAAGACCGACCGGTTTTATATCAAGCAATTTGAAGAGGAAACCAATCTCAAAGCCCATTTGCTAATTGATGTCTCCAAATCCATGTCATACGGGTCCGGAAGTGTCACGAAAATTCAGTATGCCTCGTTTCTCGCGGCGGCTTTGACCTATCTCATGTTACACCAGCAGGATGCCGTGGGGCTGACACTGTTTGATTCGGAGATCCGGCAACACCTGCGACCATCTTCTCGTCCCAGTACGCTCAATGCTATTCTGTCACAGTTGGAAGGAATCGTCCCTGGTCCCGAGACAGCCGTAGGGGAGTCATTGCATCACCTGGCTGAGCGAATCAACCGCCGGGGTTTGGTCATTGTTATTTCGGACTTGTTCGATGAACCGGAAAAAATTCTTAGCGGATTGAAGCATTTTCGCCATGATAACCACGAAGTCATTTTGTTTCACATTCTGGATCCCCAGGAGATCAATTTCAGCTTCGATGCCCACACCAAGTTTTTCGACATGGAATCCGGCGATATGCTGGCCACCGAGCCGTGGCACATCCAGAAAGCCTATCAAAACGCGGTTCAGAAATTTTGTGATGTGCTTAAACAAGGAGCGCGTGAGCAAAACAGCGATTATGTCCAACTCACCACGGACCAACCGTTGGATTTGGCATTATCGTCCTATTTGAATAAGCGTCGCCGGTTGCATTGATTGACATTGGACATTGGACATTGGACATTCACCGCTCGTCACCCTGAGCGGCGTCGAAGGGCGAGCGGGTGGATCGCTACTTGAGCTTGGAGCTTTGACATTGGACATTTGACCTTGAAAATCTCGTACGTCGAAGGGTGAAGTCAGGACATAGGTAACAGATTATATTCAAGACATGGGTAACACTTTTCAACTTGTTACCTGTTTTCGTTGCATTTGAATGTTTCATTCTGGTACGGCACAAACGTGAGCACAGACAGATCAATTGTCCCTAAAAACACGGTTGCAAAGTACACCGCATATTTTGATGAATCCAAGGTTTTCAAGCCGACCCTAAAATTCCTCAATGCAGTCGATAGAAAAATACTAAACCCCTGAACACTAATCA
>MNWS01000270.1 GCA_001872685.1 Fidelibacterota bacterium CG1_02_48_14 | reverse complement strand
GTACCAAACAGTCTGGCAAAACCAAGTCGGTTTGAAGTTGAATTTCCAACTCTTAAAAACAGAGCGCTATCATAACTATCTTATTATTTATAGATTACTTATATAACCTGATTATTCCCTGCCATGCCTGATTTTCCGGATTTCTAAACCGAAAATTGCTAATGGCAAATTATCTGGCACTTTTCTTGTCAATAAGCGCCGGTGAGAAGACCTCTTAGGGGGATAACATCAAAAGGTCATCTCCTTGATAAGAGAGGAATTTGGAACACCTGAAAGTCACTCGACACGATTCGGACATTTTACTGAAAAGTTTGAAGGGTGCGATCGCCGGTGAACGAATTTTTCCGGGGTATATGCCTCTTTCATCGAACAATTGCTCCGGGGAAAATCGCTACTGTTTCCAAATTTATGCTGAAATAATCGTGAGAAATCAGGCTGTGCTTTCAAGTTGAAGCAGTCCACAGATCTCAAAGGAGCATGCGATGAGATTCAATCGATTCGTCATTTTGTTTCTGAGTGTTATCACACTGAACAACGGGAAACTGCTTGCACAAAACGATGAATTCCTTGGGCAGGTGATTGCAAGTCTGAAGAGCCATAATTTTGCCATCCTACAGGCAGGAATCCTCACCACCGGTATTACCTCAACTGAGGCTGAAGTACTGGTGAGCATTCAAACTCAGCCTCCTCGTCAGATGCGAATCTTCGCCACCCAATCCAATATGATCTACGATATTTACCAGGATTTTACCTTCCTGGTCAATGAGAAAAAAGTGAACGCCATTATCGTCTATCCATCCCATGTCTCAAAAGATCCGTCATTCATCAAGAAAATCTCCATGATGAGTCGTCAGAAGAAAATTCCTGTCATCGCCATGGAAGATTCCTGGGTTAATTCCGATGCGATGTTGGTCTATACACAGTCCCCGGAACCGACCCTGCATGTGAATGAAAAAGTCCGGGCATTGATGAAATATCCGATAAATGACGATAAAATGTTTAAGGTGATTACGGAATAGTCGAGCTTCATAATTCCCATTTTAGGAGTGCAGCATGAGTTTCTCATTTGGAATAAATGATCATAAATCAGTCCTGAGCCAGCTATTTACGGCGCGTTACTGGCGCGGATTCAAAGGTCGCTTTGTGATGGTGCTGGGACTGGCGGCACTCACTTGCGGGACAGCATTATTGATCATTGTGCCCAATTTTCTCAAAAAAAGCAGCTTGGATTTGTTTGAAAAACAGAGTGTCACAATCCAGATCATCTTACAGGAACCAGTAGCCCTGTCCCTTGAATTTGCTGATTACGAGAATATCCAAAAACTCTTCGATAAACTGGGGAAATTGGATGAGTTGGTCTACCTTGAAGTGACTGACAAGGATGGAAACTCATTGGCCAAATATTCAGACGCCGGATTTGATGCCGATGAGAACCAGTTTGTCAACCTTTCAGGGATGACCCGAGTGGGCGATGTTCTGGTCGGTAAGCGCGAGATGAATGTCGCCAATGAAAATTTCCAACTTCTGCTGGGATTTAATCTGGCTGTATTGCGGACGAACCAAAGCACGATTCAGAGTACCACAGCCATATTCGCTGTGATTGCCGTGTTTTCAATGGTCATGATGGTGTTGATATTAATTGAGCTTCTCACCCGCCCGCTGCGCTCTTTAATCGGTCATATGCGAGATGCCGCTGCTGGTGAAGGCGATCTCACCAAACGCATTGAGGTTAAACAGGATGATGAATTTGGTGAACTAAGTTACTGGTTTAACTCATTCGTTGCCAAATTGCAGGAAATCATTATTCAAATTAAAAACAGTTCAAATCAGGTCGGCAAAGCCGCTGAACAAATCGCTACCGCTTCGGAACAGGTTGCCACCGGCGCTGAAGAACAGCAATATCAGTTGGGCGAAGTCTCCTCTGCCGCCGAGCAAATGACCGCGATGATTTTAGAGAGCAGCCGGAGCAGCAATGCAACCCAGGAAAACGCACATGCCGCCAATACCTCGGCTCAACAAGGGAGAGAAGCCGTTGTGAGGGCACTTCAGGGAATGTCGGAAGTGACACGAATGGTGAAAGAAGCTTCGACGATAATCGGTACCCTGGAGACTCGTTCGCAGGAGATTGGGGATGTCATTCAGGTCATTGACGATATTGCCGACCAAACCAATCTACTTGCCCTTAATGCCAATATCGAAGCCGCCCGGGCAGGCGATGCCGGTCGTGGGTTTGCCGTTGTCGCTGATGAGGTCCGGAAACTCGCTGAACGCACCGTGAGTGCCACCGGAGAAATTGGAAAGAAAATCGGCCAGATTCAAAAAGATGTCAGCGCATCCGTGAAATCCATGGGGGATACGGCCAGTCAGGCTGATGATAATCAACAGCAGGCAGCTCAATCGCAGGAAGCCCTGGAAAAGATCGTCACGGCAATTGCGGAAGTTAATACAGCCATTTCACTCATTGCTGCCGCGGCTGATCAACAAAGCACCGGTGCTGAACAAATTTCAAAAAATGTCGAGAGTGTGAGTCTCGTTGCCGAACAAGCTGCTTCCGGCGCCCAGCGAATGGCTGCATCCGCGGATGAATTAACTCGTGAGGTTCACAATCTCAACGAACTCATGGGGCGGTTCAAAGTCTGACATTAGCTGGAGCATTCCGCCCACTGCTGCTCTATCTCGGTTCAATTTTACATTTCCCGGATGGCTCGGGATCATCGTACAAAAAATTGGAAAACCAACCATTGGGCGTTTCCTAAAATTCTCCTATGTTTTGCATTAAACGAGGAAAACTCATTCACCATGGAAACTGAATCCGCCACCGCCTTTACTGAAAGCCATAATCCAGCCACCGGCGAACATCTGGGCAATGTCCCCTTAAACCAGATTGAAGACGTCCGGGATGCCATCCAGCGCATCCGCCAGGTGCAGATTAACTGGGCTGAAACACCGGTTCATGAACGGGCACGCCATCTCCGAAAAATGCAGCGTTTTCTGGCCGCTCATGCGGATGAGTTTGCCAAACGCATCGCCGCCGATAATGGCAAAACCTATAAGGATGCCTTCGCGACGGAGATTTTTGCAGCCATTCTGGGGATTGATTATTATGTCAAACACAGTCGCAAGGTTCTGAAAGACAAACGCATTCACGGCACTGGTCTATTTGGGTTATACAAACGCCATCGCATTCAACATGTACCCTATGGCGTGGTTGGGATTATTTCGCCATGGAATTATCCCCTGCAGATTCCATTTACAGAGATTCTGATGGCACTCATGGCTGGGAACGGTGTGATTTTCAAAATGGCGACGGAGACGCTGCAGGTCGGTCAACTCATCAATGAGATTATCAAGGCTGGAGAATTCCCGGAAGATCTGTTCATTCAGGTGAACCTGCCCGGTCGCCTGGCCGGTGATGCTTTTTTAAACGGCGGTGTGAATAAACTCTTTTTCACCGGTAGCGTTCCGGTTGGGAAATATCTCATGGCCAAGGCAGCAGAATCCCTCACCCCGGTTTCGTTAGAGCTGGGTGGCAATGATCCCATGATCGTCTGTGCCGATGCCAATATTAAGCGAGCAGTACGGGGTGCCATCTGGGCTGCGTTTCAGAATTCAGGGCAATCCTGTGGCGGAGTGGAACGCATCTATGTTGAACGCCCGATCTATGACCAATTCATCGAATTATTCAGGACTCAGCTACCAAAACTGCGCGTGGGATCGGGTCTGGATTCCACCAGCGACATGGGTGCGATGACAACAGAAAATCAGGTTCGTCTGGTGAAAGAACATGTTGCTGATGCGCTGGCGAATGGCGCTGAACTACTGTGCGAAACTGAAATTCCTGAAATTGGTAAACAGTTCGTTCCCGCCCAGGCATTTACCAAAGTGAATCATTCCATGCGGCTGATGCGTGAAGAATCTTTCGGACCCGTTGTGGGCATCATGCCCTTCGACACGATTGACGAAGCCATCAAACTGGCTAATGACTCCGACCTGGGTTTGACGGCTTCGGTGTGGACCCGGAATCGTAAACTCGGGCTCCAAATTGCCAGTCAACTGCAGGCCGGGACCATCACCATTAACGACCACCTCATGACCCACGGCATTGCCAATCTTCCCTGGGGTGGCTTTAAAAATAGCGGTATTGGCCGGACACATGGTGAGATGGGATTGGAAGAGATGACGCAACCAAGACTGATCGTATCAGATTTTACGCCGGTGAGTACCATGCCCTGGTGGCTGCCCATGCGGGAAGCGGTTTATCAACGATTGGTTGGTGGCGCCATGATTTGGGGTGGAAGCTGGAAAATGAAATGGTTGGGGCTTAAAAAAGTTGTCTCCGGTACGTGAATCTGCGATATGACACGCTTACTGAAATCGCCGAGTGTGCATTAAATCCCTCCCATATGCAGTGATGCGTTTTGCCCCCGCTCTTAAAGTCTCATTTTATCAACGAATATCCATTTATCGCGCCGACGACTTGAATTATTTTCGCACCATGCTGAGATTGAAATCATGGTTCGTCATTCAACTCATTTGTACCGGATTATTGGTCACGTCGCTCCGGAGCCAAATCCTCATGAACACCAGCGGCAACATTACCATCGAATCCTATTTTCATCAGCAAGGCAGCCATGTGATTACAAAAGGTGGTTCCAAGTCGGACTTCACTGGTGTTGTGGATTTTTACCGATTCAATAAAATTATTTTTTACTCAACACTGGGTACGACCACTGAAATCAGCAAAGTCGGGATGGCAAATTGGAAACTGGCGCGGATTTGGTACTCAATCGCGCCGGGAATCCGGTACGAGGCTGCCGATTGGGTGTTTGCCGGAGTCATTAATCATGATTGCATCCATCGAATTGATCAGGGCGAGCCCCTTGGATCAACCTGGTGGAACGCGTTCCAGTTCACAATCGGCACCAAGGAATCTTACTCCCTTTACCTGCTTGATTATTACCGACAAAACCAGGAACAGTCGCCGGGGGAATTCGATGGCAGTTTGACATTGTCCAAATTTTCCAGGGCACGGGGATCTATCGTCAACGGACGCAATCATTCTTACGACTATTATTTCAAGCTCAGACTCCGTTACCTCGTTTACTCCTCGGAAAAATGGTTTTCATACATTAACACGGACAATCAGTGGTGGGTGAATCAGGATCGAAGTACTGAATTCAAAGGACAATTTTCCGCGCACCTGATCTTGAAGGGCAAAGTCAATTCTCTGGGAATGTTTGTCAGATCAATACCCAAAGACACCTTCAAAAAAGATAATGAGGACGGGCTAAGTTCGTTGGGAATACGGATTTTATTTTGAGAAAATTTTGCCATCTGCTGTTGATGATCTGTTGTCTGGTACTGGTGCGCCCGGTTTCCGCCCTGTTGCTCATGGACACCCATGGCTATATGAATATTCTGGGCCATGTTTCCGGATTCGAGAAGACAAACAGCATGAACCCCGGTTATCGTTTCGAATTCCTGGCGCTGACGGACATCTATCAATTCAACGCTCTTTATTGTGGCCTTCTGCTCGGAAACCGCACAATGATCATGAGTCCCAAAGCCGGGGGCGAATTCAGATTGGATCAGATAAAATACACGCTTTCACCTGTCCTCAGATATGAGTTCAAACAGTGGATGGTTCAAACCAGTTACCACCACGAAGCCTTTCGTCGCATCAGTGCACCCAATTTAACCGGTCCGGTGTGGTTAAATTCGCTACAACTAAGCGCTGGGACCAAAGGGTCGTATTACCTCTACCTGCGGGAGGAATATCAGCGCGCGTCGAATCGGTTTATCAGTGACGTGGATGCAAACCTGACGGTTAGCTATTTCCTGCATGGGAAAGAATCCATTTGGGTAGCCAAAAATCACAATTATGCCTATCAGATGAATTCCCGGGTGCGTTACCATATCGCAACTTTTTACGAATGGGCCTACTGGACCAGTGCGGAGTTCTCAGTATGGCAACTCCAGGACCAAACCTATGAAGACCGACTCGCCTTGCGATTTAACATTTTCCGCAAAGGTTTGGGCAAGTTCGTAGGATTTTATTATTCCTACACGGTGAAAGACAGCTACACGCTGGACAATGAAAGTCATCTGGGAGCACTTGGTGTTCAAATTTTCTTCTGATTTCACACAGCATATTTCTTTTTTCATTCTGGTTTCAATTTTCCTCCCTTTCCACCTTAATGGGACACCCGCGTTGTCGGACAGTTTGGATTTCCTCAGGATGGACCAGAGAGATTCCATCGCCGGAAAACCCGATTACCATTTCAAAATCAGCTATTGGAACGATAATTTTGGGTACCAGAACGCCATTCGTGACCTCGTTTATCCTGGAAAAGATGATGGCGTTACAGCGGCATTTCGCCTGCAGTACGGTATTTTTCATCATGCGTATACCACAAACATTGATCTTTACTACGCCATTCTGACCAACCGGGAAAGTGACTACCGCCTCGATTTGATAGCTGTTCGGGTAACCAATGAAAAAACATTATCCTGGGGCTCTGTGATGCTGGGTTTTGGTATGATTGGCCACGGCAATTTTGGCGGAGCAAAAATCCAGAATTGGTATCACAAATTGGGCGGGTACAATGAAGTTGATCTGGAATATCTGGATGAATCCACCTTTGGTATTACCGCAACGGCGCAGGTTCAGAATAGGATCTGGCAAAAACCACACACAACTATATCCAGTTTTCTTGCAACCGCACTTCGTACCGGAACCGGTGTGAGTTATTTACGAGGTGGGCTGACCCTCAATCAAACGTACCGGATTCCAGAATTCGGAACCCCGGGACAAATCCAGCTCCTAGTTGGAGGTTTTAATTATTTCCCGACCCTTCAAATATTCAACCCGCTTTTCCGGCAAGGTCTGATGGCAGGCGGACTCGTTTCGGCAAAAATCTTCCCCCACGGAACACTTTCACTCTGGGCGACCATGAACCAATACGGTCTGAAAAGTCCCCACTACGGCATCACCATAGCCTACCAATCGAAAATCTTCCATCCGGGAAATTTGAGCGGGGTTTTATTCCCCTGATCTGCTGTAATTGCTAGACGGCGATTGGACTAGTCGTGCCCAAGGGCATTCTTGATATTGCGCTTAAACGCTTTAAAACCCGACCTATTGATCGGACTCGTCTTAAAGGCCGATTCAAAATCTGAAGCGCTGAGTTTTTCCAAATCTTTCATTGATTGATTCTGTAAACCAGCGATTGGCGCGAATTCGGGGTCCGTCGTCATTTTCTGAAACGAATTCCAGGGACAAACATCCTGACAAATGTCGCAACCAAAAACCCAGCCGTTCAGATTTTCCTGAATGACCACTGGCATCTCGTGATCTGCCTTTAACTCAATCGTCCCATAGGAAATACATCGGCTGCCATCTACGACATAGGGCTCCACAATCGCTCCGGTGGGACACGCATCAATACAAGCAGTGCAGCTACCACAATGATCCGCCATAGGTTCGTCATACCCATCGAACTCGGCGGTGGTAACAATCTCCCCCAGAAAACCCCAACTACCGAAATCCCGGTTAATGACATTTGCGTGTTTCCCCAACCAGCCGATCCCGGCTTGAACTGCCCAAGCTTTATCCATCATCGGCGCAGAATCCACAAACACCCGGTAAACCTTATTTTTCGCTTTGCGGTTTTCAGGTATTTCCAATCCAGCGTGCAGGCGATCCGCCAGGCCGTACAATTTATCCTTCAGGACAATGTGGTAATCCTTCCCCCAGGCATAACGGGAAATGTGGCCTTCGATGCCTTCGGTTGAATCAGATTTGGGTTGGTAATAATTCAGGAAAACGGAGATAACAGATTGCGCGCCCGGAAGCAATTCCCGGGGATCCTTTCGTTTGACCAAATGGTTCTGCATATAGGCCATTTTACCGTGATACCCGCGGTTGAGCCATTCATCCAACTTTTCTGCTGATTGAACGAGACTCGCCCGGGAGACACCAATTTTCTGGATGCCGAATTTGTCAGCCAGGTATTGGAGGGATTTATGAAACAGGATCATTCGTTGCATCCATTATCGAGATTAATGGGATTCCCCTCCTGTGGAGGGGTGATCCGGCAATTAGACGGATCGGGGTGGGTTTGAAAGCAAAAATATTTAATGAGCGCTGGTTTAAAATTCACACACCCCTTTATCCCCTCTCAAAAGGGGAATGATAAGATCCTTGTATCATTCTATGACCACCGCTTCCCCACCAAAGTAACCTTTCTCGGTCCTGATCACCCTACACGCCGGTGTATCGGGGTCGTGCTCGAAGAAAAGTATCCACTCCTCGTCAACCATTTTGGGTAAAATTCGCTTTTTCTCCGCGATGCTGGTCATTGGATTAATGTCATACGCCATCACCCAGGGCACCGGGATATGGGGTTTCATTGGAAAAAGGTCACCACCATACATGAGTGCCGTGGTTCCATCGGAAACAACCGGCAATTGCTGGCCCGTCGTGTGTCCATTCACGATCTCGAATCGGATTCCCTCCAGAAATTCCCGATCGCCCTTCAATATTTTCATCATGCCGTTTTCGGCCAAAACCCGCCAATTTTCCGATAAATAACTCGCCTGATCTTTTTCGGTGGGTGAATTCGCCAGGTTCCAGTTCGCCTGTTGAATCCAATGGGTAGCGTTTGGGAATGTTGGGACAATTTTACCATCCACGATCCGTGTATTGCCACCCACATGGTCAAAATGGAGGTGTGTGCAGATCACATCCGTAATTTCCTCGGGTGTGATACCCTTGCTCCGCAGCCCTTCAACCAGACTGAATTTTGACCAGTCAATTCGGTAGATATGCTTCAGCTTATCCGCCCATTTGTCGCCATTGCCGGTATCCACCAGGATTTTCCGGTCAACAGATTCAAGCAAAAGTGTCCGGGTCACCATATCAATTCGATTGCTTTCATCCACCCGCACCTGGCGGCTCCAGAGCGTTTTAGGCACCACGCCAAACATTGCCCCGCCGTCCAGGGCAAATTCTGAAGTCACGATTTCTGAAATTTTATAGGGTCCAATCTGCACAGTGTTCTTTCCTCTAAATCATAATTTATGCTGCCAACGTCATCTCGCTTCCGGCTCAAGTCTAACAGAAAATCCGCCATCAACCAATGAATTTGCCTTGGGTGGCCTCACCCTGCCGCCTATTTTTGCCGCGTCATGCTGACGCAACCAAACTTTCCAACAAATTTCAGAAATATTTTTATTCATTCACACAAGTGCAGATCTGCCATGTCATGCTGTCTGCCTGATGGAGGTTTTCATGACTGAGTCAATCGCTAAAAGTCAAAAGTCCGATTTTATCCCACCAGATTTAGAGATCAATGGATGGGATGATCTCAAACCCTATTTCGATGAATTGTCCGGTGTAAAACTAAGCTCTGCTGGTGATCTGGAGAATTTTCTCATCCGCTATAGTGAAGTGCTGAGCGTCTTTTTTGAAGCCAATGCCTGGGCCTACATCAATATGACCTGCCATACGGACAACACGGATTTCCAGGCGCGTCACGACATTTTTGTAGAAAAAATTTCGCCGGAAGTCGAAAAAGCCACCAACGCCATTGATAAAAAAATTGCCGGGTGTCCCGTTTTTGGTGAATTACCCCTTGAGCGCTACACCCAATTCAAACAAAAGCTGGAACGCGACCTCGCATTATTCCGTGATGAAAATGTCCCGCTGGCGGCGGAAGTAGCCAAACTTTCCAGTCAATACGATCAATTAACGGGTGGTTTGACTGCGACGATCGATGGAGAGGAATTGCCCCTTCCACGCGCCACCGCCAAACTCCAATCTCCAGATCGTGAACAACGAAAAAAAGCGTGGCTGGCAATCTGGAGCGCTCGTTATGCTGCAAAGCCAAAAGCTGACGACCTATACGATGCCATGTTAAAAATCCGTCAGCAAATGGCATTGAATGCCGGTTATGAAAATTTCCGGGATTTTCAGCACGATCGGTTACAGCGGTTTGATTATACACCGCAGGACGCTGAGACATTCAGCGCAGCTATAGAGGAATTCGTGGTTCCCCTGGCTCGGGAAATCGACAAACGCCATCGTGATCGACTTGGATTGGCTGAGGATGATTATCGTCCCTGGGATTCGCAAGGTCAGCCGGAGGGACAGGAACCCTTGAAACCGTTCGAAACCGGAACGGAATTATTGGCCGGTGCCAAACAGATATTTGCCAAAGTGCGCCCGGAATTTGGAGAGAATCTTCAGGCAATGGACGACGCCGGGTTATTCGACCTGGACTCGCATATCGGCAAAGCGCCCGGTGGCTACAATTATCCCCTGGAAGTGACCGGGATGCCCTTCATTTTTATGAATGCCGCCGGTACACAGCGCGATCTGGTGACCATGATGCACGAAGGTGGCCATGCCATGCACACTTTCCTCACTAATGCCGAACCGTTGGTGCATTATCGTAGTGCGCCATCTGAAATGGCTGAAACCGCCAGTATGGGTATGGAATTATTGACGAGTCATTTGTGGTCACAATTCTACAGTAATCCTGCTGATTTCAAGCGTGCCCGGCGTGAGCATCTCGAAGGCATAATCAGCTTTTTCCCGTGGTGCGCTACCGTGGATTCTTTTCAGCACTGGGTTTATCTGAATCCAAATCATACCCAGGAAGAGCGAGACGATTTTTTTGAAAACCTGACGGGGCGTTTCGCCAGCAATTTGATCAACTGGACGGGTTACGAAAAATACCGGCGCAATCTCTGGCAGGCCCAGTTGCACATTTTTGGACTGCCGTTTTACTACATTGAATATGGCATCGCTCAACTTGGTGCGCTCCAAGTCTATCGAAATTATCGCAAGAATGCCCATACAGGGCTGGAAGGGTACATCCGGGGCTTATCGTTGGGAAGCTCACTGGCGCTGCCGGAAGTCTGGAATGAAATGGGAATCAAATTTGACTTCAGTGCCAAAACCATTCGCGAACTGATGCAGTTTGTCCAGCAGGAGTTGGACG
>MNWS01000108.1:1794-12765 GCA_001872685.1 Fidelibacterota bacterium CG1_02_48_14 | reverse complement strand
GCCTTTTTGACGTCGTGTTTGTAGCTCAGGGAGTTACAGCAGTCCTTCAGCTTTTAAAAGCACTTCAGCTTCTTCCACGCCCTTTTTAAAATCCTCCCAGAGTTTAGGTGCAACCGTAACACCTTTTTGGGTGGGACGCCATTGATCTTCATCCGCCAGATAATAAATCCGGAAATCAATGTATTGATGACCTTTGAAATCCTTTGCCTGAATCACCAATTTTTCAGTTTCAGTGCGTTCGAGTTCAGCAATTATTTTTTCCATTTCTCTCATGTCCTTTCGTCAAAGTCAATGTACTTCAGCGTCCGTCGTATAAAGACTCGGACGGTTTTTCATTGCGTTGAGAGTCCGGGTCGCCAGATAGATCATCCGGGAAACCCGCTCCATTTTTTCAAAATCAAGTTTGTCCATAGTGTCGGTAACTTGATGGTAATCGTCGTGAATACCAGAGAAATAAAACACCGAGGGAATATCGTGTTTAGCCAGACTGTAGTGGTCGCTGCGATAATAAAAGCGGTTGGGATCGTCCTTGGCATTGTACCTCAGGTTTAGGTGAATGCCCTTCGTCCAGCGCGCGGCTGTATGTACGACTGCATCCAAATCATGGCTTAGCATATCAGAACCGATGACAAAAATCGAGTCGGGAGCATTTCGACCAACCATATCGACATTTACCTCTGCCACCACATCAGCTAAAGGCCAAAGGGGATGGTCACTGTAATACTTGCTCCCCAGCAAACCTTTTTCCTCGCCGGAAAAAAACAGAAAAATTTGGGTTCTGGGTCCCGGACCGGCTTTTGAGAAAGCTGACGCCAGAGCCATAACCACTGATGTGCCCGAAGCATTGTCGTCAGCACCACGATATATTTTACCGTCATGTTCTCCGAGATGGTCAAAATGTGCGGTGATCATGACCGCTTCATGTGCTCGTGATGGATCATTTCCGGGTATCACACCGATGACATTCACTGCCGTATCAATTTTTGTCACAACATGAATGTCGTAAAACGCCCGTTGTGACATAATAAATGAATGCGGTTTCAGTGTTAGATCAATCTTCCGTTTGATCTCTGATAAATTGACCCGGTGCGACATTAAAAATGAATCAATGGCAGCCCAACTCACGGTAAAGCTCAGGAACGGTGTTATCGCAGAATCAACCGGAAGACTCATCTGATCCCTTTTGGCAAATCGGGTCAACCATTCGGTCTGCTCGGTAAAGGTCTGAGCCGTGTCGGCCTGTAAAATTTCGATGGTTCCCTTGGCGCCCAGTTCGCGCATCCGGTTGCGCTTAGCCCGACCACTGCCATAAGGTGATTTCGATTGACCTGTAATCCGCGAAACACCGAGCGAATCAACCGGTTCATTGCTGAAGAACACCAGAATTTTATTTTTAACTGAAATGTTTGAAAAATCATTATAACCCAGAGAATCGGCGTTAATACCATACCCGACAAAAAGGAGTGTGTCCGTCCCTTTTGTTTCGGAATCAATCCACATCGGTAAAAATCTGAATTGCTCAGAGTCAGAAAGTCGGAGCGTGTCACTCTCCGTGGAAAGTTCGAGAACAGGAGTCTGTGTGATGTTTTTCACCCGAACCGGGTATTGGTTAAGGAAGCCTGGGGCGCTTTCAAGCGGCGAAGCGCCAGCAGCTTCGAGGTGGTTGGCCAGGTAATGCGCTGCTTTCCACATCCCCGGTTTGGTTGTTTCCCGCCCGGCGAGAGAATCGCTTGTGAGCACCAACTCGTACGATTTTAATGCCTTCGTTGTAATTTGTTTGGCGTCACCCCGAGCCCTAAACGCACGATATTCGTACTCCAGGTTGAACGGTCGGGCATTTATAAGATTGGTTAAAGATAGCAGTGACAACAACACCAGGAGCTGGATACGCATAAAATGGAGATTGCTTCTCATGAACCCTGAATATGAAAGCAGTGCCTTCAGGATGCAATTTTATTTCTGACCCGGATGGGGAATTATTCTGACTGTCAATTTTCAAATTGGTTATTTAAACACTAAATTAAGGCGTAATGAAAAAATCAATGGAGGCAATATGACAGACATGCAGACACCAGAATCGGAAGATTGGGTATCCGTATATACGTTGACGGGGGATACTTATGCTGAGATGGTAAAAGAGGCTCTGGAAAATGCCGAAATTCCATGTACGCTGCAACGCAGTGATCTTTCCACGACATTTGGCACACACTCCCAGACCCTTCTGAATGAGGTTATGGTATTAGTGCCGGCGGACTTGGCTGAAGCAGCGTTGGTATGTATCGAAGGTATTGTTGGTGAGGTTGAGGGCTAGTCCCCGCAGTTTTCCCAGGTGAAAAAGCGTCTCAAGACATTGCAGCCCTGCAATTCGTGAAAAAATATTGCGTTTTTAAAAAAATATCTAAATCAGGAAAAAATATGCCGGATAAGATACAGCGAATTAAAGGAACGAATGACATTCTTCCCGGCGAGACGGAAAAATGGCAGGCGTTGGAGCGGGTGATTCAAACCGTCATGATGCGCAGCGCCTACAGTGAAATTCGCACACCGATTTTTGAAAAAACCGAACTCTTTGCCCGTGGTGTGGGTGAAGACACCGATATTGTCTCTAAAGAGATGTACTCCTTCGAAGATAAAGGCGGCACCAGTATCACGCTCCGTCCGGAACTCACGGCACCCGTGGTGCGCAGTTATATTCAAAACAATCTCCAGCAAATTGCGCCCACAACGAAGGTTTGGTATCACGGTCCGTTGTTCCGTCAGGAGCGTCCGCAAAAAGGTCGTTACCGCCAATTTTATCAGTTCGGTGCTGAAACCATTGGCTCGCCCTTCCCGGAAACTGACGTGGAAACGATCGGACTTTACTGGGAAATCCTCACCGAATTGGGAATTTCTGACGCGGTGGTTTTAAAAATTAACAGTGTCGGGGATGAGGCCAGTCGTGAGACCTACCGTCAGGTTTTGCGAGAATTTCTGCGCCCCAACCTCGGTGAAATGAGCGAAACCAGTCAGCGTCGCTTTGAAACAAATCCACTGCGCATCCTGGACAGCAAAGACCCCGGTGATAAAGCCATGACCGACCATGCTCCAAAATTAGTTGACTACCTGAATGAGTCATCCGAGCGACATTATAAAAGCGTCCTCGAATTGCTGAGTTCGCTTGAAATTCCTTATGAGCAGGACGACCGATTGGTTCGTGGGCTTGATTATTACACCCATACGGCTTTTGAATTTACCAGTGATGTGTTGGGCGCTCAGGATGCTGTGTGTGGCGGTGGTCGTTACGATGGACTCATTGAAGAACTGGGCGGCGGCAAGGTTCCGGCCATTGGATGGGCTTCGGGAACCGAGCGACTATTGTTGGTGATGGAAGCGCTCGAAAAATCACAGTCACTCACCGGTTTGGATTGTTACCTGGCCATTCCAGGTGACGAGCAGAGACCCACCGCAACGACCCTTATAAGGGAATGGCGCCGGGCCGGACTGAGCTGTGATACGGATTTGCAGCGCCGGAGCCTGAAAGCTCAGATGCGGGAGGCCAATCGTCAAAATGCCCGGTTTGTCGTTATCCTAGGCGAATCGGAGCGGAAAAATGGTTCGGTGCAACTCAAATCCATGGAAACCGGCGCACAATCCGAAATGTCAATTGCCGCCGCTCTGAAAATGATGCTGGGACAAGCCTGAAAATTTTGACGGACATGATTCATAAAAAATTCGATGAAACCAGGATCGGAAACCTGAAGAAGTCATGAATACGCCGAAGTCTATTGAATCTTTTTTGATCCAGAGTAAAAATGGCTACCAGAATTTGAAGCAGAAGTGGTACACACTTTCCAGCACGAAACTGGTTTTTTATTCGGTCTTGATTGGAGTTGTGGGAGGGTTGGCTGCCCAGTTTTTTTCTGAATGTGTCCATCTGGCTACCAAATATCTGATTACCGGAATTGCTGGCTATTCGCCGCCGGGATTGCCGCGTGAAGGTGGTAATCTGGTGGAGTCTTTCGGGAAATACGGGCGGTGGCTCATTCCCGTTGTCACGACGTTGGGGGGACTCGTCTCCGGCTGGCTGGTTTATACATTCGCTCCGGAGGCTGAGGGACACGGTACAGATGCCGCGGTAAAAGCTTATCATCAGCATGGTGGTCGGATTCGCGGGCGGGTACCCTTGGTAAAAACATTCGCATCCGCGATCACCATCGGATCGGGTGGCGCTGCCGGTCGTGAAGGTCCCACGGCACAGATTACCGCTGGTGTGGGATCTGTAGTTGCAGGCTGGCTTGGTTTGGATGACCGAACGCGACGATTAATGGTTCTGGCTGGTATCGCGGCTGGTTTATCGGCCATTTTCCGATCGCCTTTAGGCACGGCCATTTTTGCCATCGAAATACTCTATACTGATATGGAATTTGAAGCGCGGATGCTGGTTTATACGGTCATCGCAGCGGTGGTTGCTTACGCCGTGAATGGCGCATTCATGGGGTGGGAACCCATTTTCACGCTCTCCGAGGGGACCAGTTTTCACGACCCGATTCATCTGTTGTGGTACTCGGTTTTGGGAATTATCGCTGGTGTTATGGGGGCAGTGCTGCCGTCAGTTTTTTACTATACCCGCGATTTCTTCCAAAAATTAACCATGCCCAAAAAGCTGAAACCAGCACTGGGCGGACTGTTATTAGGGTTGATGGCAATGGCTCTGCCGCAAGTATTGGGCGGTGGGTATGGTTGGATGCAAATGGCTATCGAAGGGAAGCTGGCCATCGGCATGTTGGCGATACTTTCTGTTGCCAAAATCGTCGCCTTATCCTTCACCATCAGCTCCGGTGGTTCAGGTGGTGTGTTCGCACCGACGCTCTTTAGCGGAACGATGCTGGGGGCATTTGTCGCAACGGCAGCCAATACGCTTTTTCCGTATACCCATTTAAGTGTTGCTGCCTTCGCCGTGGTGGGCATGGCAGCATTTTTTGCCGGCGCTGCCCGGGTGCCCATCGCCACGCTCCTGATGGTATCGGAAATGACCGGCGGATATAAGTTGATGGTTCCCACGATGTTAGCGGTGGTATTGAGCTACATGATACAATCCTGGTTGACCAGGAATGCAAAATATCCAACACTTTATCAAGCCCAGGTCAGGAACCGCAGTCAATCTCCGGTGCACCATACAGAATATCTGAATACGGCATTAAGCATCGTGAAGGGTTCCAAAATTAAGCTGTCGGATAATCTGACGCCCATCAATATGAAAGATTTACTCCGGGTAGGCATGCCGGTAACGATTGATGACAATGGGCGGTCGGTCTATCTCGGAACTGTACGGAAAGCCTCGCATCATGTGGGTAAGTCATTAAAAGAAATATTCCAGGGCAAGGGACATCTACTCATTATGTCCATTCTTCGGAAAGAAAATTTCCTGATACCCGATGGCGAAACCGTGTTGGAACCCTGGGATCGGTTGGTGGTGGTCATTTCCCGCTCGGAATATGATACCTATCGCGATCTCATCCGAATTCCCTATCTGGAATCAATGCGGTATTCTGACCTGAGAAACGGACCTGATGAATCGAAAGCTGCGCCGGGGTGATGATCTGGGGCAAATAATTTAATGGAGCAACTGAGTCGAAATCAGGTCGGGGATTTGCGCAGCTTAGGACAAAAAAAATACCGCGAATCTGCCGGAGAATTTTTATTGGAAGGGGTGCGGTTATGCGAAGAAGCGCTCGCATCACCGCTGGTGATCACCCAGTGTATTTTCTCCCGGGAGCACGCCGAGAATCCAATCGTTACCCAGGCCCGAAGACGCGCTATTCCATCGTTTCAGGCTAATAAAACTCAATTCGAGCAGTTTTGCGATAGTCAGACACCCCAGGGTTTAGCTGTGGTGGCGAAAATTCCGACTGATTCTGAATGGCCGATACCGGGAAATTCCTCGCAATTGATCCTGGCATTGGACCGACTGGCAGACCCGGGAAATGTGGGTACAATTTTGCGTTCCGCCCGGTGGTTTGGTGTTCAGGATGTGATTCTGAGTGAGGATTGTGTGGACGTATTCGCTCCCAAAGTGGTCCGGAGCAGTATGGGCGCTGTGTGTTTCCTGCGCCTCCATCGGCAGGTTAATCTGCAATCATTCGCCAGCCATTGGCAGGAACAAAATGGCAAAATCGCTGTTTTGTCCATGGTCGGAAATTCTTTGGAATCATTCCATCGTCCTGACACCGGGTTAATGTTGATAACGGGGAGTGAAGCCCACGGTGTTGATCCTGAAGTTGAAAAATTGGGTACACCATTGACCATTGTACCCCGGGGGACCGGGGAATCGCTCAACGCGGCGATTGCCACCAGCATTGGATTGTGGCAGTTAACGCGTTGATTTGGTTAACCGAACAAATATTGGCATCGCATAGGCAACGAAGTATATTCGCCGGCATCGCGCCAGAATGACAAGAACCATTGGCTATTAAGACAATTTGTATTAGAGGCATCCATGACAAAGTCACGTGATTCGGTTAAAATTTTATTGGGACTTTTTGTGTTCCTGTTTTCGTTTTTTATTTATGTAGACACACTTGCACCCAGTGTATCGTTCTGGGATTGTGGTGAGTTTATCGCTACCAGCTACACACTGGGCGTTCCCCACCCGCCGGGATCACCATTTTTCCTCCTTTTGGGCCGGTTTTTTTCAATGCTGCCATTTCACGGTGGCGGTGCCAGTGACCCGGCTATGATGGAGGGGACATTTCATCAGATCGCCTACCGTGTGAATATGCTTTCACCGCTTGCAACGGCATTTGCGAATCTCTTTTTATATTTAATTATCGTTCGACTGGTTGTGGAATATCGCGGCAAAATCAAAGATGGAACCGACCGGTGGATCGCCTACGGTGGTGGTGTAATCGGTTCACTTGCCCTGGCTTTTTCGGATAGCCACTGGTTTAATGCCGTGGAAGCTGAAGTCTATGCCATGAGTATTTTCTTCACGGCGATCGTGGTCTGGTTAATCCTGAAATGGAGTGAAAAGGTGGACGAGGGTCATGTGGGCGCTCGCAACATCCTCATTATTTCATATATGATGGGATTGGCCATTTCGGTCCACATGTTGAACTTGCTGGCCATTCCTTTTGTCGGTCTCATCATGTATTACAAACTCTACCCCAAGCAGGACGGGACTGAGTTTATGGTGCACGTGCTGAGTATGCTGGCTGTTTTGTTGGTCGTGACATTGATCGCCGTCAACATGATCATGCCTGCCACCTCCACCGAATATCTTCGACTTACAGATACACAATTGCAGAGTAAAATGATTTCCCTTGCAGTACTGTGGTTGGTTTTGGGCGTGGGTGGCATGTTTGGTCTGGCTCAAATTTTCAAAGGTGACAGGCGTAAACGGTTTTGGCAGCACCTGTTCGTGGTGATAGGCTCGGCCGGTGCATTTATCATCATTTTCGCCGGAATCATCAAAGGTGTACCTAAAATTGCGGAAATCGTTGCCGTTGCCCTGAACACCGATCGCGCCGTAAAAGCCGTTTCTGTCGCATTGGTCTTGATGGGTGGCATTTTGGCCGGATTGGCCTATTTGGCCAAATTACTACCCCGGTACCGGAACGAAGTTCGTCTTGGACTGATCGCCCTATTTCTGGTCCTTATTGGCTATACATCCTACGAAACCATTTTTATCCGTTCCTCCCAGAACCCAATTATTGATGAGAATGATCCGGAAACCACGCGTCAGGCGGTTGCTTACCTCGAGCGTGAGCAGTATGGAAGCTATCCCATGTTTTATCGGGATCGCTGGTCCCAGGAGGGTCAATACACCAGCGAATCAGACTTTTTCTGGCGCTATCAGGTCAATCACATGTATATCCGATATTTCAAATGGCAGTTCTGGGGACGCATTGGGAATAACGCCGACTTCAGGCAATTGTGGGCGCTTCCATTCCTGTTGGGATTGGCAGGATTGGGACATCATTTTTACAAAGATCCCAAGCGCGCATTTGGTGTGACAGCCTTGTTTATAATGACCGGACTGGCGATCATCATCTACCTTAATCAGGATGATCCACAGCCCAGAGAGCGAGATTATTCCTATGTCGGGTCGTTCTTCGCATTTGCGATTTGGATCGGAATCGGAGCCTCCGCGCTGCTCGAAAAAATGACGGAGTGGTTCAAAAAGCCTAAGCCGTATCTGGCGATGACGATGGTGGTATTATTTCTCGCTGTCCCTCTGAATTTGCTTTTAGCCAATTATCACGAACATAATCGCACGGGTAATTACGTTGCCTGGGAATATTCCTACAATCTGCTGAATTCGTGCGAACAGGATGGTATTCTGTTCACCAACGGCGATAACGACACCTTCCCCTTATGGTATTTGCAGGAGGTCGAAGGCGTCCGCAAAGATGTCCGGGTCGTGAACCTGAGTTTGCTTAATACCCCGTGGTATATCATGCAATTGAAGACGCAGGAACCCAAGGTCAAGATTCGATTGTCTGATGATGTTATTGCCAATATTGGTCTCGTACCCTGGGAAGAACGGGAATATTCCATTCCCGGACCCGATCCCGGGATGCAAACCGACAAACCTCAGACGTCGGCAGTCGCTCCAGCAGACACGGAATATGCCGGCATCCGGTTTGATCTGAAGCCAACCATTGCTCGTCGGCGTAACCCAAATACCGGAAAATTAACGGGTGGTCTGAAAGTTCAGGATCTGATGATTCTGGAAATTCTCCAGGCCAATCGCTGGCAGAAATCGGTCTATTTTGCGGTCACCATCGCACCCAGCAATAAATTGGGCTTGGATGATTACCTGCGAATGGATGGTCAGGTATTCAAAGTGCTGCCGTATAAAGTGGGGAATGCGATTGATGCCCCCCTTCTGTATGACAACATGATCAATAAGTATCGCTACACAAACCTGAACGATCCCAATGTGAACTATTCTGAGAATGTGCGGCGGCTGCTACAGAATTACCGCAGTGGGTTCCTGCAATTGGTCTATTACTATGGTCAACAACAGCACGACAATGAGAAGGCATTGGAAGTATTGAAATTTATGGACGAGCATCTTCCGGATGCCGTCATCCCCAATACATACGCTGAGCTCTACCTGCAAATCGCGCAGTTGTACGCCCAATACGGGGATTCAACCATGGCGCGTCATTATCTCGAAAACTTCTTCGAGCACGGTCGTGGCGAAGGTGATCCGGTGGTGAACGCACGTGTCGCCGGTTATTGGAGTGATATTTTCGATGAAAATGATAGAGCTCTCTCAATCCTGCTGCCGCTGACAACCGGGTTACAGCAAAATGCCTATGTAAGCTATGAACTCTCTCGTCTTTATCTGAAAGAGGGCGATCTTGAAAAAGCGGAGGAATGGATCAACAGTCTGGCATCTCTGGCGCCTAATGCTCAGGAAACCCAGCAACTCAAACGACAATTGACAATGCTGCGATCCCAACAGGGTAATTAAACACGCTGTAAAGTTTGAATAAAAAAATGGGCCACTCGCAGGAGTGGCCTTATTTTATTCCGGATCAAGATGACCAACCATACTAAAAAAAGCTCAATCTCCCCGGTTCAACCAGTAGTCTCTGTCATTATTCCCCATTTTAATGGCATTGAAATTCTGGATGCCTGCCTCACTTCGCTCTACACCGATCCGTATCCGGCTTTGGAAATTGTCGTCGTGGATAACGGTTCAAGCGATGGCAGTCCGGATTTTGTTGCGAAGAAATACCCGTCGGTTCAATTGGTTCGGAACAGAGAGAATCGTGGATTCGCCGGCGGTTGTAACGATGGTATGGCCCAGGCAACCGGCGAGTATTACCTCATTCTCAATAATGATACCACACACAAACCCGGTTGGATTGACACCCTGGTCAATATCATCCAGTCGAGCTCCGATATTGGTGCTGTCCAGCCTAAGCTTTTATCAGCGCAACAACCCGATCATTTTGATTATTCCGGTGGTGGTGGCGGACTGATTGATTTCATCGGGTATCCATTCGCCATTGGACGCATTTTTTCGAACATGGAAGTTGATCAAGGTCAATACGACGAGGTTCGTGAGATTTTCTGGGCTAGCGGAACAGCCTTTTTGGTTCGTCGGGAGGTGATTGATCAGGTGGGTGGGTTTGACGAGGATTTTTTTGCCCACATGGAAGAGATAGACCTCTGCTGGCGGATGCAGAATGCAGGTTGGATTATTAAAAATGCTCCTCAAGCGGTTGTCTGGCACCATTCGGGTTGGACATTACCGCCAGATCGCTATCGGAAAAAATACCTGAATCATCGCAACAACCTGATCATGCTGATCAAAAATTATCCCTGGCGTTATCTAGCGCTGGTATTTCCGCTTCGTATCGCCCTGGAAGGAGTTGCCTTTGTTTTCAGCGCCCTGATTCGGGACTGGAAACGCATGATAGCGATTATCCATGCGGCGTTGTGGGTGCTCGTTCATCCGCACACCTTGATCAAAAAACACATGGCGATGAAAAATCTCCGTGATGTGAGCGCTTTGCACAAAGTCACGGGACGAATGTATCCAGGCTCGGTTTTTTTTCAGTATTTTTTAAAGGGACAGAAGCGGGTGAGTGACCTGAGCTGAAGATTTTTTATATCCACGAATTCCCCCGAAGGGTTCCCCCAGGGACATGAAAAACACGAATTACAAAGGCAATAACCAGGGAGTTCTAAGAGCAGGCACTGAGGACACAGAGATTATATCCAATAAAAGAATTATACCCTGCCTTTCACCCCCGAATTTGATCCAGGGACCAGATATTGTTTGCCAAAAACAATGAAATGGTCTAAAATTAAGTATAGAAATTTGACTCAAGTTATAAACGCCGAAAGCACGATGAGATGGTTTTGTGAGCGCACAAATTTTCTGTTGATTGGGATCATATGTTTGTAACTGAAGAATCGTTTACCAGCCACTATTTTCATAATGATTATCTTGGATCGGCTCGGTTGGTAACC
>MNWS01000108.1:0-1784 GCA_001872685.1 Fidelibacterota bacterium CG1_02_48_14 | reverse complement strand
GTGGAACTTACTGGAGTCGTGACTATTACGCATATGGAGGCGACCTAAGGGGAAATGGCACAAATATAGATTACAGCTGGATTGGTGCGCAGACTAATCAAGATGGTGTGACATATAACTGCGTATTTAGGCAATATGATACTAATCTTGATCGGTGGAATTCAATTGATCCATTGTGGAAAATCAATGCTAATTGTTCACCCTATGCTTACTCTCTAAACAATCCTATCAGATTTTCAGATCCATTCGGGTTGGATGGAGAGCAAAAAATTTATCAATACCGGGATGTAATTTGCGAGGCATGGAGGTTTTCTCAATCCACAAATGTTGATGCATTTGGTAATTACCATGAATCAGGGTCCAGTGGTTCTTTTGGCAGTTTTACTTATGATACGTCTTTCCAAAAAGATGGCGGATATCCAAAACTGCTACCACGACCATCTAGAGGATTGGGGACTATTAAGTTATTATATGATATACCGTACTTCTCCTTTCCAGAAAATCAGGGGCAAACATGGTCGGCAGAATCAGAGCGACAGGTAATGCTTGGATTTGGAACTGCCGTAGGTCTCATAGCGGGTCTTTCAATAGGGTCTTACGTCATACCATCAATTTTTAGAGCAGCGTCAGCAGTGTATGCTAATGCCCTTTACCAATATGGCGAAGCATATTATGCCGCAACATTGCTTTCAACTGCATTTCCAAGAACATACAATACAGTCATGGATATAGGTTATGCATTATTAAAACAAGCACCATATTCATATGATTCACCAAGTATCTATTTTTGGTTAGCGATTAGGGTTGGTCCGTCATATTACAGTATGTTTTTCTGAAAGTAGGTTAATTAATGAAGACGATCAGACAAGTAAAAAATATTACTCATGAAGAGTACGTCACGTTAAGATTGAAAATACAACCGGGATATAATTTTACAAAAGTCAGTATTATAGTTGGTGTGTGTTTATCGATATTGGCATTGACCTTCGACCATTATTATAAGTTATTGTGTCTACTATTTATTGCATACTCAGCGATAGAATATCAGATAATGAAGTTAAAAAAGAAAATCGCGATTGAGGAATACCAATCTACTGATTATTTGCAGAAAGAATACACAATATATGCAAATAATAAACACTTAGGTGTACAAGTGGATGGAAATGACATCTCGTGTAAATGGAGTGATATTGTATTATACTATCAGGGAGGCAGTTATGTATGTATGCTTCATGATGAATTAAGAGGGCTTTTTTTTTCAATTGAAGAGTTGGTAGAAAATGATCAATACAAAGAATTCAATGAATTATGCCAAACGCGGATACCTAATATAAATACTAAGGCCGGCGTAGCTAGAGCAAATCAATGGTCAAGACAATATATGCATAATAATATAGTGACGAACATAAACGTTAAAAATAAAGAGTAGATTAATGGGGAAATGGCACTCTAAATATACCTGACTAATATGATTGACAATTTAGAATCTAGCTGTCTTGTGGTAATCCCATTTTAATTTATGGCAATATCATCAATGGTATTGTTCGCGATGACAGCCATTTACATCCCTTAAATAGAGTCTCCTTAAAAAGTCTTAACCATTAATAAATACATTGACTTAAGGCGTATACAAATTAACTTATCTGCAAGGAAAACAGGCAGTTGTATCTAATAACCTTGCAGACAAAGGTAATCTCAAGATGATTCGTGACTCTTCCAGTAATCAAACAGTTCTGGATTTCTATCTTTCCTTTGGTGGTGAACTAAACCCTGAAAACAGATGG
>MNWS01000175.1 GCA_001872685.1 Fidelibacterota bacterium CG1_02_48_14 | reverse complement strand
AATTATGGAATCCTGGGGATGGTAACGCAGGTTTCGCTTGGATTGACTTTTTAATTAGAAGAAAGAAATTGGAAATAAACTTACTGTGGTAAAAAGAGAGGGCAAAATGAAACGATATTTTTACACCGGTCTCCTGCTGTTGTTGGCGACCAGTTTGTTTGGGCGGACCACGAATGGCGCTAAGGATGCGCCGCTTAAATCCGACGCCACCCGGGAAACGATTTCATTGACGCGGGCATTGGACGCTCACCATAATATGAACAACACACTTCAGGTTACCACGCGTGACAGCGAGGTAATTTTCTCTGAAGATTTTGAGGGTGATGTTTCACAATGGAGCCTGAACGGCCAGTGGAGCCTGACAGATCTTGATTCCTATAGCCCGACTCACAGCATGGTGGCGGATGATGACCCAGCCGGGGCAGCCGTTTCCGATCTGATTAGTCCGTCCATCGTCATGCCTGCTGTTACTGATATTGAAGACCTGTCTTTCAATTTTGCTGTGTTCTGTGATTTCCCGGATTTCGACGGTGATGGAAACAATAATTTGGAAGATTACTACTCCGTCAAAATTGCCGATCTCACGGCAATTCCCTGGCACCGGAGTACCACGAATGCTTACGAGGGTGGCACATCATGGTGGTGCGGTGATGAGGGTATTGGCGGATACAGTGACGATTGGTTACAGTTTCTGGACACCGATCCCATTCAACTACCAGCCGGCAGTAGTGCTTTGCAGTTTAATTTGAAATACGCTTTGGAAGAGTACACCGGAGCCGCGCAAACCATTGACGGTTGTTTGATAAACGGTTGGGATGCTGCCAATGTCCGGATTTCCGCAGACGGCGGGTCAACCTGGTCACCACTTACCGGCACACCAGCTTATACATTCAGTTCGGCCTACGGATTTTCAGCCAATAACGATGGCTGTAGTGTTCCGGGTTGGGGCGGCATCAGCGCTGGTTGGGGCGCTGGAAATTTTGACCTCTCCGCTTATGCCGGTGAAGAAGTCATCATTCGATTTGCGCTTGGGTCAGATGTCTCCTATTCCACCGCAGATGATGCGACCATTACCGGGTTTTATGTTGACAATGTGCTCGTTTCCAATGCTGGTGATACCCTGTTTTTTAACGATGCCGAGACAGAAGGCAACATGACTGCATCCGGTGTTCTGTGGAATGATGTTTTTTATGATTACGGCGATGTCTCCCGTCCTGGTGGAGCAGCTTGGGGCGTATATGAATCCGGTATGGAATTTAATGGTAGTCTGGACCTCACCGCGTATGCCGGTAAAACCATTAAACTTAAATGGATGAGCCGGGTAGATGGCGACGATGACGGCGGTAATGGCACCGGATTGCATATTGACGATGTCTCGATTTTTAAATCCACGCAATTGGTGGTTCCGCCACCATCCAATGTTGCCGCTGAGGTTGTCTCCGGTAGCGTTATGCTGACCTGGGATGATATGAATAATCCGCAAGCTGTCGATTTCTTCTACGGTGATGATAGTTATGAATCTTTCATTGCTGGATCACCGCCCTGGACAGTCGGTCGGGTTGTGGGATCGGGTTGGGCACAGCGTTTTGACGCAGCTCTGCCGACAAATTTAGAGAATTTCTATTATTTACTCTCCAGTGGTAATACCGCAAATCCCGGCCAATTAGCGCCCATTCAGGTGACGGTCTGGGATGGTGATGAAAATATCATTTATCAAAGTGCACCGGTCACGCCGGCTGCCATGGACGAATTCCAAGTGTTTGATCTGACCCCGGCTGATCTTACGGTACAGGGGAGCTTTTACATTGGTTGGTGCCACACCGATACATTGTATCCTTTCCCTGCACTGGATTCCGATAGTGAGTATATGGGTGAGATGTATGGTTATACACCACTGTCCGGCGGTGCGATTGTCAGTTTAACCGGCTCAGGCTTGGATGGAAACTACGCCTTGTTTGCAGATGGCACCACCAGTTCGACCGGTGGGATTACCTACAATGTTTATCGCCGCACGGAAAATGGTACATTTAGCGCTCCGCTGAATGCCACACCACTGACGGCAGGCACTTACACCGATGAGACTGTAGAAAATGGCGTTGGCTACTACTACGCGGTCAAAGCCTACTATCAGGGTGTAGAAAGTGGTTATTCAACCGAAGTCTTTGCTATGCCCGAAGCTGCCAGCGTCATCGAAATGACTTACGACGACGGCACAGCAGAAACCGGCTACAATAGCAGTGTCGGAAACTACCTGGCGGTGAAATTCACACCATCAGCATATCCCGTCTTGATGAAACGCATTCGGTTCTATGTGAATGACCCCGCCGCGGCTGGTAATACGATTGCTTATGTATGGCAGGGTGAAGGTGACGGTGCACCTCCGGTTGACGTGAACACATACCTGTTTCGCAGTGCTATCAGTGGCCTGACTTATGGTTGGAACCAGCTTGACATAACCAGCGATTCCATCTGGGTAACGAATGGTTCATTTTATGTTGGCTGGAAGATTTACAGCTCCACACCATCTCTGGGTGCTGATAATTCCGGCTACCAGGGAAATTCATTCGTTTACGGGTCGGGTACGTGGATCAACATGTCTGAAGCTGGCTTGAATTACAACCTCATGATCCACGCCGTGGTTGACACAGCATGGGTTGTGGTGGGCATTGACCAGCGAGACAATCAGATTCCAACCGAATTTGCATTGGCGCAGAACTATCCAAACCCGTTCAACCCGACAACAAACATTGACTATAGTGTGCCGAATGCCGGACCAGTCAATCTGACAGTTTATGACATGAATGGTCGTGTGGTATCTGAATTGGTGAACAAAACTCAATCAGCAGGTAATTATCGTGTTACGGTGGACGGTAGCAGCATTGCTTCTGGTGTCTATTTCTACCGGTTAACCAGTGGTACTCAATCAATGACGAAAAAGATGACACTGGTCAAATAGTCGAAACCTGTTTTTGTTGTATATTCCGGAAGCTGGAAGCTGGTGACGCAACATCTGCTTTCAGCTTCTGTGATTTAGGATGGAACGAGATATTAAAGGAAAAGCATAGATGAAATTATTTTTTAGCAGAGTAATGATCCTGACCATCGTTCTGGCGAATGGGTTGGTTGCAGGGCCGGGTTTACCGCAACAATTTTCAGATCGATTTTTATTCGCCTTCAAGTCGGAGACACCATCAATCACGGTAAGCATTGACAATGGTCTCCCGGTCACGGGCATCGCATCGGTTGATGCACTGATGAGTCAGTACGGTGTGACGGGCTTGGAGCGATGGATTCCTGAGGCGGGTCCGGAGGATGGGGACGGGAAAATCCTCATCATGAATATTTATCGAGCCAGTTTTCCTTCAGACCGTGATCTATCTTCCTTAAGAACAACACTGGCTGCATTTTCCGCAGATCAAAATCTGCTCTATGCTGAGCTCGAGAACATCAATTATCCTGTTTATGCTCCGAATGATACCCGGTTCAATTCAGAATGGCATCTGCCACGTGTCGGAGCAACGCAAGCTTGGGATTTATGGGATATTGCGGGTGGTAATGAGCCAGGATCCCGGGATATTGTTTTGGCATCGGTTGACACGGGTGTGCAATACACACATCCCGATCTAAAGAACAATGCCTGGATCAATCAGGGTGAAATCCCGTCCAATTTGTTTGCCGCGATTGATGCGGATAATAGTGGCGTGGTGACAAGTAGTGAAATGGTTACCTATGTAGGTGATGCGAACAGCAATGGTACTTCCGACCTACAGGATGCCGTATCAGCAAATTCGCCACTGATTGATGGTGTGGATAACGAATTAGATGGCTATGTGGATGATATTCTGGGATGGGATATTGCCGGAACCACAAGCGGCGTTGATTCAGACAGGGATCCCATGGCAGCCATTACCGGAGCGGCATGGCAGGACTATCGTGCCCATGGTACCCATGTGGCGGGACTGTTGGCAGCGGAAACCGATAATGGTGCCGGTGTTGCTTCGGCCATATTTAATGGGTTGATCATGTCGGTCAAGTGCATGTACGATCAGGATGCAAATGGTTATGTCTCTGGTGGTTATTCCGGTGTTTTGTATGCTGCAAAAGCTGGCGCGGACATTATCAATTTGTCCTGGGGTGGTTTTGGCGGATCCAGCTCATCCGAGCAGACGATCATCAACACCGCGTATAATACCTATGGCGCGCTGATCGTTGCCGCGGCAGGCAATGGCAATGACAACGGCACACCCAACAATGATATTCATTTCCCCTCAGCTTATGATAATGTGGTTTCAATTACCGCCGTAAGTGCCAGTGATGTCTTTAGCTGGGCTACTTATGGCCCGACGGTTGATATGTCCGCACCGGGTGAAGGGATTTGGAGTACAGTGTTCACAACGATGGGATCTTATCAAGCCTGGCCGGGAACTTCAATGGCCTCACCGTTAACGGCCAGTTGTTTTGGATTAATGAAGAGTATGAATCCTACCATGTCCAACGACGAAATGGTTTCACGAATGTTAGCTGCCGCAGATCCGATTGATGACATCAATCCCAATTATGCAGGTGGTCTGGGAACCGGGCGCGTCAATGTATATAATGCGCTGGCACAGATCATTTTTCCAAAATTGTCTTTTAATGCAACCAGTATACAGATCACCAACGATGACGGTGACGGTCAGTTGGGTGCCGGTGAAGGCGCATACCTGCGTGTATTGATTGAGAATGAGGCGAATTGGACAGACGCACAGGATGTGACCGGGCAACTTTTCTCCTCAAGCCCGTATGTCACGATAACGGATTCGTTAGGGACTTATGGAGCGGTTCAAAATGGCAACGTAGCCTCCAATTTATTCGATCGGTATCAATTTGAATTAGCGGATGATACCCCTTCCGGTGATTTGCCGTTTACCTTGCATTTGGCTGCTAATGAGGCGACTGCACATCCCTACACGGTTGACCTTGACTTCACGCTTGAGGTGAGTATGTGGCAACCGCACTTTCCCATCCACATGCGCCAGGCGATTATCAGTGGCAATGCTGTGGTGGATCTGAATGGTGATGGTATAATGGAAATCATTGTTGGCGCAGAAGATTCGTTGGTACACGCATTCGAACCTGATGGTAGTGAATTGAGCGGATTTCCGGTCTTGCTGGGTAGCAAGATTGAAGCCACCCCTGCAGTTGGCGATGTGAATAACGATGGACGTTTGGAAATCGTCATTGGTTCTTGGGACAAAAATCTCTACCTGATTTATGATGATGGTGTCGTGGATACGATTTTCACGAGCACAGGCTATCTCATGGCTACACCGACACTTGCGAATCTGGACAGTGACGCCGATTTGGAAATCATCCAACCGGGGTACAATCAGGAGCTCATGGTACTGAATTACGATGGCACATTTGTGGATGGATTCCCGATCGTGTTGCCGGTTGACGAAAAAATGACCAAAGGAGCTGCGGTAGTTGACCTGAATGAAGATGGTCAACTGGATATTATTGTCGGCACTTGGGGAAACAAGTTACATGCGTTCCAACTTGATGGAACGGAAGTTAGTGGATTCCCGGTGTTGGTGGGAGGAAAGCTGGTAAGTGCACCGACTGTCGCCAACATTGACAATGCGGGTGGACCGGAAATAATCATTGGCAGTGACAATGACGAACTCTATGCCATCAGTAACACAGGTAGTATCTTGTGGACATTCAGCGACCCCATTCAGAACCTGCGAATGTCACCTGGTGTTGGTGATATTAATAATGACGGCAGTTTGGAAATATTTTTCGCATCATACGACAGGAAGGTCTACGGGCTGACCAACAGTGGTCAATTATTGGATGGCTGGCCGTATACGACGGGCTCGACGATTTCGAGTTCGCCTGTTCTGGCAGATGTTGATAACGATGGTTTGCCGGAAGTGTTTATCGGGTCAGATGATAATGGTCTGTATGGTTTTCGGGGCACCGGTGAGCTGTTTCCGGGCTTCCCCATCGCATTGATTAGTAAAGTGCAGGGAACGCCCACCATCGCCAATATTGATGGTGACGGTGACTTGGAAGTCATTGTAGGATCAGATTCGCTCCTGGCTGTTATTGACATTAAGACACCAGCGGGTGAGTTGGGCTATTGGTCAACGGCTCGGGGTAATTTGGCGCGCACGGGAATTTATGGTGAGCCCTCAAGTGGTATCGACGGGAATCGTGATCAATCGCTTCCGGAGTCATTCAGGTTGGAACAGAATTATCCAAACCCATTCAATCCATCAACTGAAATTGAATTTAGTCTGCCGATTGTTGAGAAGGTGGAGTTAGTTGTACGGGATATAACCGGACGCCGGGTCACAACGCTCTATTCCGGTGCTGCGTCGCCTGGCGTGCATACGGTAAAATGGTCAGGATTAGATGATGATGGCCATGCGGTGGGTAGTGGGATTTACCTGTACCAGTTAAAAACATCGACCGGAATTGCGACCAGGAAGATGTTACTGGTCAAATAAAACGCCTGAAAATGGTTTTAAAAGAGCCCGATGGAGCGTTTCTGTCGGGCTCTTTTTGTTTGATTTGGGTAAAAATTATAAAATTCATTTTGGTTGACAGGGAGTATCGTATTGAAATTCTGTGAGTTAAAAACAGTCGCTACAGATAAGTATATTAGGTTTAAAAATTAATGATAAATAATTCTTGGAGAGAGGGGGTAGAGGGTGTATAATCGCCCCGCTTTTAGAAAATGGAATGCTCGTAAAAAAGCACTTGGATTAAAAAAGAAAAAAGATTTTTCTTTCGTATTGACAAGGGCCACTTGCAAAATTAGTTTACGCAGCTTTCAAGAGGGAAGCAGGGGATGACCCCTTGAGTTATTTGAAAATTAGGCGTGTAGGGTTAAAGGTTGATATGAGATTGCTCATTCGACATAACTCGTTGAATGACCTTTTTGAGTTTAGATAAATAAAAGAGCCAAGATAAATACAACGGAGAGTTTGATCCTGGCTCAGGACTAACGCTGGCGGCGTGCTTAACACATGCAAGTCAAGGAGAAAGTGATCTTCGGATTGTGAGTAAACTGGCGAACGGGTGAGTAACGCGTAGACAACCTGGCTTTAGGTTGGGGATAACTCGCCGAAAGGCGGGCTAATACCGAATGGTGCCATTGAGTCGCCTGATTCGATGGTGAAAGTGGGCTTCGGCTCACGCCTTTAGATGGGTCTGCGTCTGATTAGCTAGTTGGTGGGGTAATGGCCTACCAAGGCGATGATCAGTAGCTGGTCTGAGAGGATGATCAGCCACACTGGGACTGAGATACGGCCCAGACTCCTACGGGAGGCAGCAGTGGGGAATCTTGCGCAATGGGCGAAAGCCTGACGCAGCAACGCCGCGTGATCGATGAAGCTTTAAGGAGTGTAAAGATCTGTCCTATGGGAAGAATGAAGTCATGTCGAATAGGCTTGGCTTTTGACGGTACCATAGAAGAAAGCGCCGGCTAACTTCGTGCCAGCAGCCGCGGTAATACGAGGGGCGCAAGCGTTGTCCGGATTTATTGGGCGTAAAGGGCACGTAGGCGGATTTGTAAGTTGGAATTTAAAGACTGCGGCTCAACCGTAGCGGTGGTTCCAAAACTGCAAGTCTTGAGTTCGAGAGAGGGAAGCGGAATTCCTGGTGTAGCGGTGGAATGCGTAGATATCAGGAGGAACACCGGAGGCGAAGGCGGCTTCCTGGCTCGAAACTGACGCTGAGGTGCGAAAGCGTGGGTAGCAAACAGGATTAGATACCCTGGTAGTCCACGCCGTAAACGATGAGTACTTGGTGTTGGAGGCTTCAACCCCTCCAGTGCCGGAGTTAACGCGTTAAGTACTCCGCCTGGGGACTACGGTCGCAAGGCTGAAACTCAAAGGAATTGACGGGGGCCCGCACAAGCGGTGGAACATGTGGTTTAATTCGATGCAACGCGAAGAACCTTACCTGGTCTTGACATGTTAGTGAAACTTTGGTGAAAGCCAGAGCCCTATCGAGCTTGCTCGGTGGCACTATCACAGGTGGTGCATGGCTGTCGTCAGCTCGTGTCGTGAGATGTTGGGTTAAGTCCCGCAACGAGCGCAACCCCTGTCCCTATTTGCCATCAGTTCGGCTGGGCACTATAGGGAGACCGTATGCGTTAAGCATAAGGAAGGTGGGGATGACGTCAAGTCAGTATGTCCCTTATGACCAGGGCTACACACGTGTTACAATGGCTGGTACAAAGGGTTGCTAAATCGCAAGATGGTGCCAATCCCAAAAAACCAGTCCAAGTTCGGATTGGGGTCTGCAACTCGACCCCATGAAGTTGGAATCGCTAGTAATCGCGGATCAGCACGCCGCGGTGAATACGTTCCCGGGCCTTGTACACACCGCCCGTCACGCCATGGAAGCCGGTAGTACCGTAAGCCAGTGGCCTAACCCCTTTTAGGGGAGGGAGCTGTCAATGGTAAGACTGGTGACTGGGGCGAAGTCGTAACAAGGTAGCCGTACTGGAAAGTGCGGCTGGATCACCTCCTTTCTAAGGAGAAGCCGTGGGAAACCACGAGCGAGGTTGAAATATCAACCCACCTACACGCCTTTTTTATATTTGTTAATTGGAACCCTTGCAATCTGGCCTATTAGTAGATGTAGGCCTTCTGGGCCTATAGCTCAGGTGGTTAGAGCGCACGCCTGATAAGCGTGAGGTCGATAGTTCGAGTCTATCTAGGCCCACTAGGTTGCAAAGGGGCTTTAGCTCAGCTGGGAGAGCGCCTGCCTTGCACGCAGGAGGTCAGCGGTTCGATCCCGCTAAGCTCCACTTATCATCTTCGGATGATGACGATCTTTGACAATTGGGAAAATGGGAAAGAAGGTATCAAGTAATTGATATTATTCATTATAGCCAAAAAATAAAAAATATGCGCGATATGTTTCTTAGGTGAAATTTGTCCAAAGAAATTTGGTCAAGCTACTAAGGGCATACGGTGAATGCCTTGGCACAAGAAGGCGATGAAGGACGTGGTTAGCTGCGATAAGCCTCGGGAAGGTGCAAACTACCGTTGAACCGAGGATTTCCGAATGGGGAAACCCAGTATGGGTCATGCCGTACTACTCTCTTCTGAATATATAGGAAGAGTTGAGCCAACTGAGGGAATTGAAACATCTTAGTACCTCAAGGAAAAGAAAACAATAGTGATTTCCAAAGTAGCGGCGAGCGAAATGGAAAAAGCCTAAACCCTGACTGTGTCAAGCCTGCGAGCGTTGCAGTCTGGGTGTTGCGGGATGGTTTCGGGCGTCTTTGCAGAGATGCCGAACAGTTACAAAATCAATCATTAGCCGAAGAGTCTGGAAAGTCTCACCATAGCAGGTGATAGTCCTGTAGGCGAAAATGAACGATCTGTTTTGAAATTATTCCCAAGTATCATGGAGCACGTGGAATTCCATGAGAATCCGGGTCGACCACGACCCAAGGCTAAATACTCTCTTGTGACCGACAGTGAACTAGTACTGTGAAGGAAAGGTGAAAAGTACCCCTGGCGGGGAGTGAAATAGAACCTGAAACCGTATGTCTACAAGCGGTCGAACCCTGACTTGGTCGGGGAACGGCGTGCCTTTTGCATAATGAGCCTGGGAGTTACTCTTACGTAGCAAGGTTAAAGAAATAATCTGGAGCCGTAGCGAAAGCGAGTCTGAATAGGGCGATTAGTTACGTGAGGTAGACCCGAAGCCGTGTGAGCTTACCATGGCCAGGATGAAGCACCGGTAAAACGGGGTGGAGGTCCGAACCGAAGTAGGTTGAAAACTGCTCGGATGAGCTGTGGTAAGGGGTGAAAGGCCAATCAAACTCGGCGATATCTGGTTCTCTCCGAAATAGCTTTAGGGCTAGCGTCGGTTAAAAGTGTAATGGTGGTAGAGCACTGAATGGGCTAGGGGCCCCACAAGGTTACCAAACCCAATCAAACTCCGAATGCCATCTACATGTTTACCGGCAGTCAGGCAGTGGGGGATAAGCTTCATTGCCAAAAGGGAAACAACCCAGACCATCAGCTAAGGTCCCAAAATCTGTGCTAAGTGATGTAAGGATGTGAAATTGCTAAAACAGCTAGGATGTTGGCTTAGAAGCAGCCACCATTTAAAGAGTGCGTAATAGCTCACTAGTCGAGGGATTTTGCGCCGATAATCCTCGGGACTAAGCACAGTACCGAAGCTATGGACTTGTTAATTCAAGTGGTAGGAGAGCGTTCCATCAACCGTCGAAGGTGTGTCGTAAGGCATGCTGGAGGAAATGGAAATGAGTATCCAGGCACGAGTAGCGATAATCTCGGTTAAAATCCGGGACACCGAAAACCTAAGGTTTCCTGAGTAAAGCAACTCTGCTCAGGGTTAGTCGACCCCTAAGGCGAGGCCGAAAGGCGTAGTCGATGGGAAACAGGTTTAATATTCCTGTACCACTTAATGTGCGTTATTACCTACGGGGAACGCAGGAGTGAAAGTCCAGCCAGCGATTGAAAGTGCTGGTTTAAGGTCGTAGGAAGGCCGGGTAGGCAAATCCGCCTGGTCAATTCCGAGAGCCGAATAGGAGAGCCTAGCTCATAAACTGGACCTAACCATACTGCCTAGAAAAGCCTCTATGGGAGTGCATTGGGTGATCGTACCGCAAACCAACACAGGTAGGTGAGGAGAGTATCCTAAGGTGCGCGAGAGAACTCTGGTTAAGGAACTCGGCAAATTAGCTCCGTAACTTCGGGAGAAGGAGCGCCTTTCTAAAATAACCCCTCGCGGGTGAAAGAGAGAGAGGCCGCAGTGAAATGGCCCAAGCGACTGTTTACCAAAAACATAGGTCTCTGCTAAGTCGTAAGACGAAATATAGGGACTGACACCTGCCCGGTGCTGGAAGGTTAAGGGGAGTGCTTAGAGTCCTTCGGGATTCGAAGGTGCGAACTGAAGCCCCAGTAAACGGCGGCCGTAACTATAACGGTCCTAAGGTAGCGAAATTCCTTGTCGGGTAAGTTCCGACCTGCACGAATGGTGTAACGATTTGGGCACTGTCTCGACCAGAGACTCGGCGAAAATGAAGTGTCGGTGAAGATGCCGGCTTCCCGCGGCAGGACGGAAAGACCCCGTGAACCTTTACTATAGCTTGGCATTGGGTTTCGAATATT
>MNWS01000035.1:11666-21366 GCA_001872685.1 Fidelibacterota bacterium CG1_02_48_14 | reverse complement strand
CAATAGAATTCTTTTACACTTACTCTTTCTTCTTACTCTAAAGAATCGACCCCTCTGTGTCTTCCGTCAGTTGCCGGACAGGCTCCCCTAGAAAGGGGAGAAATCTTGCGGGTAACATTTGGTATCAAATCCGTGTTCTATTGTTTTCATCAGACAGCTATCTCTGAATCTTGATATCGCCGTAACTGGTAAAATGATACCCATTCTGAGTAAAACTGATTTCGCAGCGATAGATGTCATTGTCCAACGGATTCCCGGCATCATCATCCAGATTCCATTGAAAGTTGTAAATGCCCGCGGGTAGAAACCCTTTTTGAATGACCTGTACCTGCTTTTCCTGGCGGTCCAGGATGTGAATATCAATGTCATTCACATCTTGCCTGATCCGGAGAAAAATCACCGCCCGGTTGTTGTTGGCGGGATTTGGGAAAGCGGGACGGACTTCAGGGATTGTTGCGGACGGCGAATAGGGTGAAGGGTCTGAAATCAATCGCCAATCATCGGAATCAGCATTGAGTACATTACCGACACTGTCGGTTTCGGTAATCCCCGAAAAGGGGTTGTTAAAATTGTATTCCACCAATCCACATCGTGATAAGAGCAGGGTGGCGGCTAAAAGCATGAATCCGGATTTGTTTATTTTTTTCTTCAAGATGAGTTCCCCTTTTATTGACTTAGGGTCAAAATATGGAACAGGATGCCGCTTGCCCCTAATTTTTTATGGCGGATCAATCGGGTTTGCAAACCAATTTGCGGTAGATCAACGATATAAATTTATCGGGGCTTGACTTCAGGGAACCTCACCCTTAAAATCGCCCACTCAACAACAGAAAAAAGAGGATTTATGGAAAACTTTATTGATACCATTTCAGGCAATATTTATTTGATGATTGGAGCGTTTGTTATCCTCGGCCTATTGATTCTCAGCTTTGTCAAGAAACTGTTCAAAATGGCTCTGGTGGTGGTGGTGGCTTTGGTTGCATATGTGTTGTATCTGAACTTTACGGGTCAGGATGTGGAACGCACCCTGAAGAAAAACATGAAGGCTGTCGAGGATAGAGCATCGGACGTAACCAAAAAAGCTGGCGAACTGATGGACAACGATGCCATCAAACAGGCGGTGGATAAAGCCGCTAAAACGATTAGCAAGAAATAAGCTTCTCCCATTTTCAAACAAACGAAACGATTGAGTTGGTTGCGCAATTTGCCGTAAACACAGTGCAGGCAATCCGGGTAACCTGATTCATCAAGGATATTAAAATGATGCGTATACAAATTGAATATTGTGTGGTTTGAAACTACCAACCTCGTGCGGTCGGTCTGGCCACAAGTTTATTAGATAAATTCCAAAACGGAATAACGGCATTAATGCTGATTCCATCTTCCGGCGGGGTTTTTGAAATTAAGAAGAATGACGAAATCATTTTCTCCAAGAAAAAGTTGGGGCGTTTCCCCGAACCCGGCGAGGTGGAGAAGCTAATAGCTTAGTTGAGCTGAATTTCTATTGATTGAGATAGGCGTCTAGAATCAAAAAGCGCCCTGAATCAACTCAGGGCGCTTTTTTTGTTGTGTACAATCAGCAGTTTTTTTTGGTCAAACCGCCAAATCTAGTCTTTTACTTCCGGGTATAGAATGACCTTCACGTAGTCCTGCATATTCAGGTATTGATTGGCCGTTTGTTGCAGGGCTTCGGCATCTAAATTATCCACCAACTCATTGAATTTGTTGACCTCTGAAACATCAAAACCATTGGTGTAATAGAACTTCAGCAGTTGGAGCCAATACCCATTCTGCATCAGACTCGTCTCCCGGCTGCGGCGTTGGGTCTCCTTGATTTTCACCAGGTACTCATCATCCGGGGGTGATTTTTTCAGATTGGCGATCTCAGCCATCACCGCCTGCACCAGTTCATCCACCCGCTCCGGCGCTGAGCCGAAGGTGATGTTGATTTTGTAACCGGGCTCCGGGAATTGCTCTGTCTCAGCCCATATTCCCACGCCATAGGTGCCGCCCAGATCCTCCCGCAGGACTTCCCGGAGGCGAATACGCATTAAATCCACCAGTGAAATGATGTCATAACGCGTTTGCCGATTCCAGTCGAAGGTCCCGCTGAAAACAATCCGGGTGCTGCTTTTGGCCTCCTCGCCCTGGTAAATCTCTTTGGTGACAATGCCTGTGGGTGGATCCATGTCCAGGTCCCGCCAGGATTCGTTGCGGTCTAATCCAGGCAACGCTCCCAGATAGTTTTCCACCAAAGGTTTCAGTTTTTCAAGCTCAAAATTGCCCACAAAAATGAAGGTAAAATCACCAGCATCCGCAAACCGTTCCTGGAAAACACGGGCTGATTTTCCTAAATCCATCTCGTTCAAGACCACTGGAGACCAGGGACGGGCACGAAAATGGTGTTGGGCTAATGTCACTTGAATGGTGTCCTGGAATGCTGCTTCCGGACGAGCGCTCCGGTTGGCGACATACGCATCCAGTTGCGCTTTATAGGCAGCATAAGCATTGTCATCGGACCGGGGAGCCATGAACTGGAGGTAGATCAACTGGAACATGGTCTCCAAGTCAGCCGGTGAAGCTGATCCACTTAGACCCTCCTGCAATTCTTCAATCCAGGGGCGCACATCCACCACCTGACCCGAAAGTTTTTTATCCAGGGAAATGCGGTCGAAATCACCCACGCCGCTCTCGAACATTAAATCCGCAGCGGTTTCGGCGGCGATATAATTGCTGTCCGGCACCAGACTGGTACCCCCGGGACTGAAGGCAGTGAAACGGACTTCATCATTCTTGAAATCAGTGGGTTTTAGAATGACTTTGATACCGTTACTGAGTGTCCATTCCGTAACGCCCTCTTCACTGTGATTAAGCTCGCTCACAACTTTACCAGCTTGCGGCTTTTGTGCCAGTAAGGGCTCCTGACTCACCTCTTCCGTGTAGGGTGACACTTTTTCTTTGGAAATGGCATCCAGAATATGGGTCAGAGCTTGTTCATCGGGTACAGATGCTCCCACTTTCTCCGGTGCGTTAACACTGACGACGCGATTGCTGTTGGTGATCCATTCGTCAGCCAGCTTATTGACATCACTTAGCGTGATCGTCGGGAGTAATTTTTGGGTAATCTCATATTCATACGCGATCCCGGGAATCGGTTCTCCCGTGAGAAAATTGCTCACATACTCCCGGGCTAAATTGGCTGAATTCGTTTTGTCCCGCTCATTGAATGCTTGCTCAACCTGCCGCAGTAATGCTTTCTTCTGACGCTCAAGTTCCGGCGCGGTAAATCCAAAATCATGGACGCGTTTGGCTTCCCGAACCATGGTTTCCAAACCGCGTTCGATGCCATTATCGGCAACGCCGGCGCTGAGCAGGTAAACCTCTTTGGTGCGGACGAATTGTCCCTGCCCCGAGTAGGCATACAAAAATGGCGGGTCAGGTTGTTTCGACAGTTCATTTAAACGGTCATTAAACATGGAATTATAAAGTGAACCCATCAACTGATCACGATAGTCACCCACCGTATTTTCCGGCCTTACCGACTGAAGATAATAGAGGGTTACCGAGTTTCGGGTTGCCTCTTTGTCCGTGGCGATGGCGAAAAGCGTTTCATCATGATCCGGAACATCGAAGGACTTCCGCGCCTTGGGTTTTTCCGGTGCCGTCAATTGATTGAAATGATCCTTGATTAATTGCTCAATTTGATCGGGATCGAAATCGCCTACGGCAACGACTGCCATGAGGTCGGGGCGGTACCAGTCTTTGTAATATTGAATGACTTTGTCGTAGGGGAATGATTCCAGCACCTCTTTTTTACCGATGGGGAGACGCTCGGCATAGCGGGAATTTTTTAGAATAATGGGAAACTGCTTATCCCGCATGCGCTGATCGGCACCACGTCCGAGACGCCATTCTTCCACGATCACACCACGCTCCTTGTCGATTTCGTCCTCAGCGAAGCTTAACAGGTGGCTCCAATCCTCCAATATCTGGAATGCCGTATGGAGTTCGTCCAGTGAATCGGTGGGCACCTGCAGCATATAGACGGTTTCGTCAAAACTGGTGTAGGCGTTTAAATCGGGTCCAAACCGCATGCCGATTGATTCCAGGTAATCCACGAGTTCCGATTTTTGGAAGTGCTCCGTTCCGTTGAATGACATGTGTTCCACAAAATGCGCCAGACCTTGTTGGTCATCATTTTCAAGAATTGATCCGGCGTTTACCACCAAACGCAGTTCTGCCCGCTGTTCGGGTTTTCCATTTTGACGGATGTAATATTGCAGGCCATTTGTGAGCTTTCCGGTTCGGATTTGGGCATCAATCGGCAGAGCTTGTTTGAATTCGGCTTCACGAGCGGCATCCTTCCCGGCACCCTGGTGCAGCAAGGTGCATCCGGTGATTAAACCGGTGACCAGCGCCAGAGCGAACAAGCGGCGGAATTTCATTTTCATGGGGGTCTCCTTGTATTCGACTTTGACAGACATTATGGCAGTAATAATAGCCGTTCGTCCACTGTTGTTCCAGAGATTTCCCGGTTGTGATCATGTCTTGATCAACGATTCTCCTTGACTTAGATGCTCGTTTCGTCATAGCATACCGGCCACAGGAATCAGAGAACAAAAATCGGTTGTCAGCGGTGATTTGCCAGCGACAACAGTCCGGAGGGACCCACCATGAGCAAAATTTCAGTACGGGATTTCATGACCAAAAAAGTGATCACTTTTAAACCGGACACGCCGATTTATACCGCCATTAACACCTTGGTTAAAAATGAGATTTCCGGTGCCTCGGTGGTTGACGAGAAAGGACGCCTGGTTGGCATCGTTTCCGAAAAAGATTGTCTGCGCATCTTAGCCAACGGCGTTTTCCATAACCAGCCCGGCGGCAAGGTGGAAGATTACATGACCGACGTTGTGGTTTCGATACAGGCAGATACGGACATTTTCACGGTGGCGGATCTGTTTTTGAAAAACATATACCGGCGAATGCCAGTGGTTGAAGAGGGGCGCGTGATCGGACAGGTGAGTCGTCGTGATGTTCTCCGCGCCATTCAGGAAATCACGGATCGACAGTCCTCAGATACCTACTAAACAGCAGGGTTGAAATCGCTGCGAACGCTTCCAGTTTAAGCACTAATAATTCGGGTAAACGGGTTCGCTAACCTTGCGAAAAGTGGATCGCAGATTATATTGCCACGCATTGAAAGACCGACTCACACATACCTTCGATTCGACTCTCAAATTTTTACAAAAACACGTGGTTATGGTAACCACGATTTATCCATAGGAGATTCATGATGCGACGCATAATGGTTCCATTAATGGTGTTGGTTCTCGTGTTCGGGAATTGCACGAAAGAGGCTCCGACATTTCCCTGGAATGAAGGCGGATATGACGCAGCATTGTCCAAAGCCAAAGCTGATGGTGATAAACTCCTGATGGTTGAGTTTTCCACAGACTGGTGTTCCTGGTGCAAACGACTGGCTAAAGATACCTGGCCAGATGCGGCGGTCATCGCCTATGCGAGTGAAAATTTGATCGCCCTCGAAGTGGATGCCGAGAAGGGTGATGGCATTGAACTTGCTAAAAAATTCCATGTTGGCGGGTTTCCCACAATGGTTTTTGTCAATACGGCCGGCGAAGAGATAGACCGGATTCCAGGTTATTTACCCGCGGATCAGATGGTCTTGGAACTGACCCGAATTGTCAATGGTACGGATACCTATCCAGCCCTTAAAGCCAAGGTTGAAAATAATCCCAATGACCCGGCGCTCCTGATCCAGCTCGCTTCCAAAGTGGAGGATATGAGCGGATTGTCAGCGGCGATTGATTTTTGGGTAAAAGTTCCGACCCTGGCAAATAGTACGGTTGATCAGATTTTTCAGGCAAATTTTAAAATTGCCCAGATGAAAGTAGCAGAGGCTGGCAGTCCGCTCCCCTTGCGTGAATACATCAGGATGAATGCGGACAGCCCCTTCATTCCGGAAGCATACAACGGCATCTCCGGTTTTTATCGTAAGGCCAAGGATGCTGATGGTGAAGCCAGTGCACTCAACGAATATGTCGCCTTCATGGAGTCGAAAAATTCGGCATCGACTCAACTTTATAATGGTTATGCCTGGCGGATGACCGAATTGGGCAAGAATCTCGAGGACGCGCTGAAGAAAGTTGATCTGGGACTCAAACTCATGGCTGAGCCAATCGATTCAACTGCACAGGCTCAGGTGCTGGATACAAAGGCTGAAGTTCTTTGGAAATTGGGGCGTATTGATGATGCTGTTCAGGTCATGGAACGATGCATCGCCATGCAGCCCAATGACGAATATTATTTGAAGCAAAAAGCCAAATTTTTATCATCTGGTGATACTCAGCCCGCGAGTTAACTAAGAATCATTGAAGACCGTTTGAGCCAGCCTCCGGGGGCTAGACGAGATTGAAAATTGAGATTGAGATTGAAATTGAATATTGTGCACATTGCCACAATAAGATTGTCATAGACTAAACAAGGAGAGGCACGTGAAAATCGGAATTCCTAAGGAAACAGTCGCCGGCGAAACCCGGGTTGCTCTGATTCCACCAATGGTTCCCGCTCTGATCAAAAAAGGTCATGCGGTGATGGTGGAAGCCGGAGCCGGAGTTGCGGCATCTTTTCCGGACGAAGAGTATACCGCTGCCGGAGCGACCATTATCGCCGAAACAAAGGCGTTATATGCCGCTGCGGAGATCATTTTTAAAGTTCAGCCGCCGCAGGCAGACAAAGGTGAAGCAGAATTAATTGGCGAAGGCAAAACCTTCATCGGTTATATGGCGCCATTCTATAATGCGGAGCTGGTAAAGTCATTTGCTAGTCGCAATGTCACGGCATTTTCCATGGAATTTATTCCACGGATTACCCGGGCGCAGAGTATGGACACGCTTTCATCAATGGCAACCATCTCAGGTTACAAGGCCGTCATTATGGCCGCAGATCATCTGGGGAAAATTTTCCCCTTGTTGATGACCGCCGCCGGAACCATTACACCGGCAAATGTCCTGATTTTGGGTGCTGGTGTGGCGGGCTTACAGGCCATCGCCACCGCAAAACGTCTGGGTGCGCGTGTGTCAGCTTTTGATCCACGACCGGCTGTGCGCGAACAAGTCGAGAGCCTGGGCGCAACATTCGTGGAAATGGAACTGCCCAAGGAAGATGTGGAGACCAAAGGTGGTTACGCCAAGCAACAATCGGATCTGTTCCTGCTGAAAGAGCAGGAGGCTATTGGTGCTCGCCTGGGGAAAATTGATGCCGTTATCACCACAGCACAGATTTTCGGCAAAACAGCTCCCATTCTCATCACCCGGGAAATGGTGAAAAAAATGCATCCCGGCAGTGTCATCATTGATCTGGCTGCTGAAAACGGTGGCAATTGCGAATTGACGGAGCCCGGCAAAACGGTCGTGAAAGAAAATGTCACCATCATCGGTGCCATGAATTTGCCCGCGACCATTCCCGTCCACGCCAGCCAAATGTATTCCAAGAATGTCCTGAATTTGTTTACCCATCTTTATCAGGCAGCGGACCAGTCACTTGACTGGGAAGACGAAATCACCAAGGGCGCCTGCATCACCCGTAACGGTGAAATTGCCAACCAGATGGTTAAAGACCGCTTAAGTACCAACGGAGGTAACTAATGGATCTGCTATCACTATTTACCGTGTTCGTTCTGGCGATTTTCGTCGGTAACGAACTGATCTCCAAGGTTCCACCGCTGTTGCATACACCCTTGATGTCCGGCTCAAACGGTATTTCAGGCATCACCATTGTGGGTGCTTTGGTCGCGACAGGTGCTGGCCATTCCACATTGGCAACGGTGCTTGGTGTACTGGCAGTCATTGCAGCAACCATTAATGTGGTTGGTGGATTTATGGTGACCGACCGGATGCTGGAGATGTTCAAACCCAAAAAAGATAAAAAAGCGGTAAAGGAGTAGACCATGTCGCTGGATTTCTTTACCCAACTGACCTCCATTGTCTATCTGATCGCCGCAGTCTTTTTTATCCTGGGACTGAAAAAACTCAGCTCACCGAAAACGGCGCGTCAGGGCAATCTGTTCGCCATGATCGGTATGCTCATCGCGGTCCTGATGACGCTGTTTGATCGGAATATTTTAAGCTACGAATATATCATCCTGGGTTTGATTATCGGTGGCGCGATTGGCGCGATTTCCGCAAAAAAAGTCCAGATGACCTCCATGCCTCAGATGGTGGCATTATTCAACGGGTTTGGCGGAATCGCATCTGCATTGGTTGCTTTTGCGGAACTCTATCAGCAAGCCGGCGATGTTGCTCTGCATGAGAACATCACCATTTCTCTGAGCTTGCTCGTGGGAATGGTGACCTTCACCGGCAGCTTGATTGCCTACGCCAAGTTGCAGGGAATCATGCGGGGGGCTCCGATTGTACTGCCCCTGCATCAGATTTTGAATTTTCTACTTCTCATCGGTTCGGTGGCGTTGGTGATTTTGGCAGTGATGTACCCGACGGAATATATCCTCTGGGCATTAATCCTGCTTGTCCTCGCAGCTATTTTTGGTGTCACATTCGTGATTCCCATCGGTGGCGCTGACATGCCGGTGGTGATTTCTCTACTTAATAGCTATTCCGGTATTGCAGCAGCAATGACGGGCTTTGTTCTGGGGAATAGCGTTCTGATCATTGCTGGTGCGTTGGTTGGTGCTTCGGGTATCATCCTCACCAACATCATGTGCGTGGCTATGAATCGTTCCATCGCCAATGTTCTCTTTGGCGCAGTTGGCACGGATGGTGGTGCTACAGCAACTGGTGAAAAAGAGACGCGCACAGTTACCAGTTACACCGCTGTTGATGCTGGCATTATGCTGGATCAGGCTCAGTCCGTGATTATCGTGCCGGGTTATGGTTTGGCTGTTGCCCAGGCTCAGCATGTCTTGCAGGAAATGGCTCAGATCCTCATGGATCGGGGCGTCAAGGTTCGTTACGCCATCCACCCGGTGGCTGGCCGCATGCCGGGTCACATGAATGTGCTCATGGCTGAGGCGAATGTTTCTTACGATCTGTTACTGGAAATGGATGAAATTAATGACGATTTCCAGGACACGGATGTCGCTCTGGTTATCGGCGCTAATGACGTGATTAATCCTGCAGCTCGAACCAAAAAGGACAGTCCGTTGTACGGTATGCCGATTTTGAATGTGGATCAGGCGCGGACGGTCATGATCGTGAAACGCTCACTGGGTGCTGGTTTCGCCGGTGAAGGCAATGAGATGTTTTTCGATGAAAAGACCATGATGGTTTTCGGTGATGCCAAAAAAGTGATCACTGATTTGGTGAAAACACTGAAAGCCGAGTAGTCTCTAACACCCGATCATTCAGTCTCGCATTACATAGAAAAGGCCGCTCAGTTTGGGCGGCCTTTTTTTAAATTAGAGTGAATGCCCGTGAAGGGTGGTTATTGTCCGGTTTCTTGCTTCTTTCTCTAATTCGACATTGGTCATTCGACAATCACCGCCCGGCACCAGGAATAAAATCGCGTGGTTCGTACTCGTTCTCGGTTCCTTGCTCCCTAGTGAAATACGCTCACAAAAAATTCGCATTTCACCGGGCAGGCTTTCTTCTTTCTCAAAAAAACCAACACCCCACTGTATCTTCCGTCAGTTGCCGGACAGGCTCCCTCGAAAATGGGAGAA
>MNWS01000035.1:0-11573 GCA_001872685.1 Fidelibacterota bacterium CG1_02_48_14 | reverse complement strand
TCCTCTTTCCTCTTTCCTCTAATTCTCTATCTCCTCGCCACATACGATTTGACCAACCGCTCATACACATGCCCCTGTTGATCATCCACCCGGAATTTCAGAATGTAAATCCCCATCCGGATGTCATCCCCGAAGTCCCAATCGCCATTCCAGGCGAGCGTTCCTATCGCCGGCGTTGGCTGGTTTGAAGCGAGGGTTGCCATTTTTCGCCCTAATACATCGAAAATTTCAACAGAGACCGTTCCTGATTCGAAAGGGAGTGAGAAGCTGATTTGCTGAATGTCCTGGTAACCATCACCGTCAGGTGAAAATGGATTCGGCGTCAATGCTAAGGTCAATTGTGTCGGAATTTCCACCAGGTACAAACTGTTTTGCGCACCTGGTGTAGCGCCGGCAGGTGCGATGGATGAGCTCCAGTTACGAGGATTACCGGCGGCATCCGTCAGGCGAATCCGCTCCAGCGAGATTCCCGTCTGCCCACCCCAGGCTGATGAAAAGGTCAATGAATCCACGACATTGTTCAGGGGATCGAGTAAACTCAAAAAGTCACCGGTATTATTCAAATTCGGGAAATTCGGTAAGACGAAAGCACCTTCGATCGTCGGATTTCCTTCACCCTGGATCACCGCATAGTCTCCGGGAGCGATTTGATATATCGAATCGGCCTCAATATCAAACCAGGCTTCATCGGTGGCGTCTGCCACGTACCAATTTGCAATGTCAATTGTGTCAGACCAGGCATTGTAAATCTCAACCCATTCCGGATTCCCGGGAAAGGGCAAATACATGATTTCAGTGATCAGCAGCGAGGGGTCTGGGTAGGCAACAAAAGCGTTCAACTCAAGTGAATCATTGGATAAATAGGGGTCATCCGATACCTCCAACCAACATTGAACCAGGTGATTGCCGGGAGAATCCCAGGTTAGCACGTACCCGATTTCGGTTGTGTCACCAGTTACAATAGCTGGCATGTTTACACTGCCCGTATGGGTCATGCCTGAGTCAATGGAGACAAAAATCTCCCCGGTTGAACTGCTCGCATAGCCCAGATTGGTGATTTTTAAGAGCATGTTGGATTCCGTATCGGTCCGGCATGTGGCGGTATCAAGTTCCAGTGATAGGATGGCCAGATCGATCGCTGGAGGGGTTGCCCTGTTAAGCTCGCACGGCGAACCGTAATCCGGATGCGCAGTCCAATTGCTTGCTGAATGGGTACTGGAATCCGGCCAGATGCGTTCGAAACTGCGTCCCTGAGTTAAGTTCCATTCAGCGTGATACGCCAGACTGTCGATAACTGTACCCGTCCGATCCAGGATTCTGATGGCATCACTTTGATTACCGAAACCAGGCCAGCTCCTGACTATGGCCTCACACCCATTTTGGCTGAAATCTTGTACGAGCGTTAAATAATCACCCGGGTTAATGATCGTAATGGTATCGCACCAGGCGATGTGCGATACGTCGCTAATGCCGAGTAAATTAAGGGGGATAGATTGTGTGGAACGATTCAGGAGTTCGACCCATTCAGGCTCGCCAACATCCGGCCAGACCATCATTTCGTTAATGATGATATCCTGCGAACGAACACCAACCCAAAAATTCGTGTCCAGTGTGGCGGTGCTTGTCCCATCGTAAATCAGATTGAGTTGATGTTCGCCGGGTGTGATCGGGTCAAGGGTGAATGTCTGGCTCGTCATATCATCGAACTGAATTTCGGGTGTGGTCTTACTCAGAATCAATCGGCCGTCAATAGATAGCCGAAGCTCGCCGGACTCGGCAAAATGTCCCTGACTGGTGAGATCAACCGAAATGCTAATTGGCGTGACATAATTCAACCCCGTTGGGATTGAAATTGAGTCAAAAACAACGGCGTAACCTAACCGGGCGATACTATTGGGAAGTCCCGGCGTGCCACCTTCGGGCGAAAGGCAGCTTCCCCAGTTCTCGCCATTCTGACCGGGCAACCAAAGTGCGCGTCGTTCAAGACTTGCATTAAGATTAGTTCCCCAGGTGGTATTGTAGCCGATTTGTGCCACCGTGTGCCCCACCGCATCCAGTACCACCACTGAATCCGTGGAATTATTCAGCGTCGGCCAACTTTCAGGAACGATCACAGCGATATTTTGAAGGTTGAAATAGCTATCCAGCGCGTTCGATGCCGTCAGTATTAGGTACTCTGCCGGATGCAGCATCAGGCTATCATTAAACAGGTGTCTTTGTTGACCAGCATCGCGAATCGACCAACCCGCAAGGTCAATCATCGCTGTATCCTGACTAACGAGTTCAACATATTCGGGTTGACTTTCCACCGGAGTAGGAGCGATTTCATTGATGGCAATGCAGCCGGTCGGGTAGCCAATCGGGATGGTATCGTTGTAAAGATTATTCCACAAAATCCCATCACCCGTTGTGGTAATTTCGAGTTGAAGTGGTTGAAATCCGCCGGTGTGAAATTCCAGGAGAATGTGAGCCCGGACAGAGTCAAATCCATTGATTGGCGGAATCGGAATGGATCCTGACAGACCGTCCAAGCGCCAAACTAACGCCGCTGGTGAACTGGTTTGGTATCCGCCGTTTTGGATAAGAACCTCGACTGAATCCTCATCGCCGCGGAGGAGAAATTCCCTGGTGAATTGCAATGAGGAAATCATCAAGTCAATGGGTCGGGGTGTCGCGACATTCATTTCACAGGGTGAGCCACCGGTGACATTCAGGGCCCAATTATTTAATTCCGTGGTACTGGAATCCGGCCAGATGCGTTCCATGCTGGCGTTTTGAGTAATATGCCATCCGGCGTTGTAATGCAGTGAATCCAAAAGGTTGCCATGGCTGTCTCCCAGGACAATTTCGTCAGCGTTATTGGTAAATCCCGGCCAGGTATCCGCTGTAACATCACATTCAAAAAATTCCAGATCAAATTCACTGATTACCAAGTACCCATTCGCCGGAATTGAATCCTCACCGGACAGCACATTAAGTTGACCTCCATCGCCCAGACTCAAGACATTCACGGGTATGGATTCACCGAGAAAATTGAACAGCTCAACCCACTCAGGGTCCCCTGAATTTGGCCAGGGCAGGAATTCATTGATACGCACATCGCCCGGGCGGGGAGTAATTCTGACTGAGTCGCTCATTGAAGTGTTAACAGCGCCTGAAAGACTCATCCGCAGATCATGCGTTCCCATGGTAAGGCGAATATTTTCGAAGACAAATTGGGCGGTGTCCTGGAAGGCGGGAATGATTACCGCCTGGGACGAAACATGCTCATCATTAATGGCAAGTGTCAGCAGGGCGTTGGGAGATGGAAATTGTCCGGTCCCGATAATTTGGACAGAAATATTAAAATCTTCAAGACGACGGGGGTGTTCGGGCGACATCAAAATCCTGAGGGCAGCGCCAAATTGTGGCACGACGATACTATTCACCGCTCCCACGGAATTTCCATCCGGCAGGATGCAGGAGCCCCAGTTTTGCGGGTTCTCAAGTGCGAGCCAGGTAGCGCGACGCTCAAGACTGACACCGGTTCCGCCTCCCCAGTTACTTGAGTACCAGGCCGTTTCCAGGCGTTGTCCCTCACTATCAGAAATACGGATGGAATCCGAACTGTTGTTCAGACTTGGCCAGGCTGTCGGTACAATGAAAATCGAATGAGCGGAGGGTAACATAGGCTCGATCGTGGAATTTGGTGCGACCACCGCGAATTCCTGCGGTGCGAGCTTGATGGGAACATCGGGAAAAATGGCTGTGGAGTTGGTGGCATCCTGAATGCGCCAACGCTGCAGATTCAGCGTATCCGGTCCGGTATTTATCAACTCGATGAATTCGGTTCCCCCGGCGGCTGGCTGGTAGAGCAATTCATTGAGTTTAATCGTACCTGCCGGAATAGGTAAGACGACCTCGAACACAATGGTATTATCCGCAAGGATTGTATCCTCCGGAACGATGATTTCCCCGATTAATTGATTGATCCCAAGCTGCAAAGGTGGTGTTTCAATTAAAACCGAAAGTGTGTCATTCCAGGCCAGGTCTGTTGCGAGGATTGTCTGCAACAGGGGTTCATTTATCTGAATTTCTCCATCCTGATTTTCATCGAGTCCCAAAGAGACCCCAATGGAATCGATATTTTGTAAACCGCCATTATGCAGGTAAATGTGTACTAACGCACTTCCATTGGCGTTGGCTGGCAACGAGAAAATGTGGATGCTGTCCAAGCCGCAGTTGACAAGGGGTGGACTGACCGCATTCACGGCACCTGGTGTTCCATTCTCAACGGTGGTGACAGCCCAGTTTGAGGGTTCATCGCTGGCGGTCATCAGAATCTTCTCAAAGGAGTAGCCGTTGGGTGGGCTGGATAGCCAGGTAAACTGACTCACGGTATCGCCCGCCGGGGAGATTAGAAACGCAGATTCACCGCTATTTGTGAACCCGCCACTACCGAGACTACCATCAGTCCCGGAGGTAAAAACCGGGATGCTATTTGACAACTGTTCAGAGTAAATACCATTATCGGTATCGTAATCAGGATCCAGAATGAGACCAAAACCATTTGGCGCAATGGAATCGGGTCCAAACCAATGGATGAGTGTATCCACCCCGGCACCGTCCGAGATGATCCAGCCGATGAGAGAAACTTCGTTGGTTGCAGAGCTATGGATTTCGAGAAATTCGTTGGCGGTTTCGAGCCCCTGCGGATTTACCATGACTTCACTCAAAGTCATTTGGCCCTGAAGCAGGGTGGCCCAAACCGTGATCAATAGCGCTTGCTTGATCATCGTATCATCTCCCGGTATGTCATTGGTCAAAAAGTGACGTGGCTAACTTAGAATACAAACCGGGGCCATTTCAAGATTTTAAATAGCTTCTGATTTGATGGAATTATATATTTCTCGACCAACAAGCCAGAAATTGTGGACATTAACAAAGCAAAACCATAGACATGAATGTCTAAGCACGCTAAACAAGGAGACGAAATGAAGACATTAACCAAGATTTTGATGAGTCTGAGTGTGGTTGCACTTGTCGTAAGTTGTGGCAGCGCACCCTCTCCAGCACCTGCTCCCGTCGATATGCCCAAACCAACGGCTGCTGCAATTCCAGCCACGCCAATGGATCTGCCGGATTGGTATGTCAACACACCAGAAGAAGATGATACTTATATCTATGGCACTGGTGATGCGACTTCACGCAAAATGAATATTGCGATTTCAAAGGCAAACCAAAGTGCTCAGACCATGATTTCCGCCCGGATTCAGGCGACTGTGCAATCCCAGGTGAAAAACTTCAGCCAGGAAGCCGGAATGGATGAAAATACCCAGGTCGTGGAATTTTATCAGGAAGCCAGCAAGACAGTGACGAATAATACGATGACCGGTTTGCAGGTTTTGAAAAAATATCCCTACATGATGCCCGGCGGTTCTTACCATGCTTACGTACTGGTAGGTCTGAAGAAAGATGCTGTCGAGAAAGCTCTGGTCAATCAGATCAAAGATGACAAGGCACTCTATTCCGAGTTCAAAGCTTCACAAGCGTTTAAAGAACTTGAAGCCGCAACAGGCGGCACACTCGGTGACTAATAATCTCCGAATGGATCATTGAGCGAAAATTGATCAAAAAAGGTTTCGCACAATGAACCGGTTTTTTCGCCTCTTTCTGCTTCTGCTGGCGTGTAGCGGATCGCTGCTGGCTCAGAATGATTTTCAGGATTTTCTGAATCAGAATGATCCCAATCGTGCTACTCAGGCCTCTCTGGAGGAATTCCAGGATTTTTCTGCAGCGGTTACCGCTCAGTATGATGCCTGGGAGCAGCAGCAGGAAGAGGCTTTCCTCGCTTACAAACAGCAAGTCGAACAACAATGGGGTGATTTTCTGGGATCCACCAATTCCATGTGGGTTCAGTATAGCGAAACCCTGGGTGCCAGAACCGCGGTTGATTATGAACGCGGGGAGGTTGTCGTAGAAACGATTGTAGATGGCGACGATTCCCAATCAAGCCAGACTGCGATTGAACGGAACCAGGAAGCGCTGCAAAAGCTTATCGCGGACGAAGCCCGTGCCAAAGGCGCATTGGCCGATCAATTGACCATTCCGGGGTCCCAGGTGTCGGTTACATCCAATCAGTCAAAGAATTTTGCGAAAGCCACAGTCTCTTCTGGTCAGCAGATCGCCCAAAAGCAGCCTGCTAAAGTGGAAGCGGCACGAGATTATCACCAGCATATCAAAGCGACATTTAACAAAGATTATGCTGCCTCCAAAGTTCATCAGACACGACTGAAGCAAGCACAGGCGTTGGAAAATCCCAAAGCTGCTGCTTCGTCCCCACCGGGCCAGGTTGAATTGAACAATCGGATCAAACAGGAACGGGATGCTGCCAAGCGCGAACAGCAAACAGCAACCCAATTAGCCCAGGTCCAACCTAAGTTGGATCAGGATCGTCAACCGGTGACATTCTCCGAAAAAATCAAGGGCAAGGACGGTAAGACCCGGACCAAGGTTACCACCGTCATTCCCCTGGTGCCGGATCATATTCAGCGCCGGGCTAATCAATTTAGAGACGAGGTTGATATTCAGGCCAAGCGCTTTGGTGTTGATCCCGCACTGGCATTTGCCGTCATCCATACCGAAAGTTATTTCAATCCCAAAGCCAAATCCTATGTCCCCGCTTACGGTTTGATGCAATTGGTACCCCGCAGTGGCGCACGGGATGCCTACCTGTATGTCTATAAAAAAGACAAGCTTCTTGATGAAGATTACCTGTATAACGCCGGTAATAATGTGGAACTGGGTTGCGGATATTTGAAAAAAATTCGCGATGTCTACTTTAAAAATGTTAAGGACGATGAAACGGCGGCATTCTTAACCATTGCCGCTTACAATACCGGGGTGGGTAATGTCGCGAAGGCGATGACGGGGACGACCAAGCTCACGCCGACTGCCGAAGCCGCCAATGGCATGTCCTCGATAAACACCTACAACCGATTGATGAAAAAATTGCCTTACGACGAGACGAAAAGTTACCTCGACAAGGTTAGCGAACGCCGCAAGCTCTACGCCAGCTGGCGCTAATTTTTTTCCACCTTACAATTACCACACTAAAGCTCGCTGGTCTGACCGGAAAATGATTTATTACAGACCGCTTCCGCACTATTTTCCCCCCACCAAGAATCGGAGAGATTAAAATGAATTTTGTCGAACAATTGAATGAGTCCTTAAAAGCAGCCATGCGCAGTAAAAATCAAGTCCAATTGAAGGTCATTCGTGAGCTAAAAACCCGGATTAAGATGTGGGAAATTGACCAGATCAAAGAAGCCGGTGAAACAGATTTTATCAAACTGGTTCAAACTGCCGCGAAACAGCGCAAAGAGGCGATTGATCTCTATCAAAAGGGCGACCGCCAGGATCTCGTTGAAAATGAACAAGCTGAACTTGATTTGTTGGAGACCTACCTGCCGCAAATGCTGACTGCACCCGAAGTTGCCGACCTGGTTGCAGCCGTCATCCTGGAAACCCGCGCCAAATCAATCTCAGATATTGGCAAGGTAATGCCCGTGGTCATGCAGCGTGCTGCCGGGCGTGCCGATGGAAAATTGATCCAGCAACTCGTGCGCACGAAATTGCAGCATGGCTAATGCTTTTGACATTACCGCGTTAACACTCCTGATTCTCCTCAGTTTAAATGGTATCCGCAAAGGATTGTCGGATGAACTCATGAAGCTTATCAGTGTGCTCCTGGCGATTTATATCACCCTGAATTTTCATCAATTCGGTACCAGCCTGCTCTTGAAATTTTGGGAAATCCCGGAGCAATATCAGGCGCTCATTGGTTTCACAGCCGTATTCCTGGCAATGATCCTTTTCATGCAACTCATAACCATAATCGTTAAGCAATTAATCAAAGCCCTCTCTTTGGGATGGTTGGACAGAATCGGCGGTCTCTTGTTCGGTGGCCTGAAGGCGTTGGTTTTATTGGCTGTGATTTTATGGGTGACAGAACTACTACCCCCAACCTGGCTGGGAAGTTGGTACCAGGATTCAAAAGCATTTCCGGCAATCTCCGGATTCCAGCAGGGTATGGTCACGATGCTGAATCTGGATGAAGAAGTGGCGGTGATTCAGGCCAAAGTAGCTGGTTTTATTAACACGCCACCCAGTTTACAAGATATTGTGCCCGGACAGTTGCCGGTTGATTTTCCCGATTCGATTGACTCGACACGGACCCCTTAATTTTTCTAAACAGCCACATTTTTGCCTATTATGGAACCTGATCAAAACCAAACCTCTCCCAATCTTTCTCCAATAGAGACAACCTATATCCAACTGGGTTTTGACCGCGTTCGTGAACTCATCGCCAAAGAGTCGCATAGTGAACCCGTGCACCAGCAACTGCTTGAGTTGGTCCCGCTGCTGACAATCTCCCAGATGAAATTCCGCCTGGAAAAAATCCGTGCGCTGTGGGAGTTCTGGCGCAGTTCAGCACCCTTCCCCTTAAGACATTTCGACGATTTAGCGGCGGTCCTCAAAACACTCAAAGCACCGGGCGCTCTATTAAACATCGAAGGATTTCTGATTCTGAGACCCATTTTGGAGCAATTTCGCCTTTTAAATCACTATTTCGAAACCCGGGTTACGCCGGAAAACATCTGGTGGCATTGGCTGAAAATGATGACGCCACAGCCGCGACTGGAAACCGCTATTGATCGGGTGATGTCACCGGAAGGCTATATCCTGGACCATGCCTCACCGGAATTGCGGAAGATTCGGAGTGCCATTCAGCGTACGGAAGCAGCCGTTCGCAAACAGATGGATTCGCTGGTAGCATTCTACTCAGCCAAGGGCATGCTCACGGATGACCGTCCCACCATTAAGGCGGGTCGATTGGTATTACCGGTGAGTTCAAACGCCAAACGACAAGTCAAGGGCGTGATCCAGGACCAATCCCACACGGGTAATACCACCTATGTGGAGCCGCTGGAAATCATCGATCTAAATAACAAAATCCGGTCACTGCAATCGGACGAAATTCGTGAAATCGAACGGATTTTGCGGGCACTCACCGCAGAATGTCATTCGGAAGTCGCTGCCATTGGCGAAAGTTATCACGGACTCCTCGAATTGGATTTCATGGCCAGTCTCGCTCGATTTGGACAAAAATTCCATGGCAGTTTGCCCATCATCGAGAATACGAGCGGATTCAAATTAAGTAACGCACGGAATCCGCTGCTGTCTGATGCTCGGGAAATCGTGCCCCTGAATTTGAATCTTTCCGGAAATACACACACCTTGGTGATCACGGGTCCCAATGCCGGCGGGAAAACGGTTGCTCTAAAAACGGTGGGATTAATGGTATTGCTGGCGCGCTGCGGAGCTCCGGTTATCGCAGATGATGGCTGTCAGATTCCCTGGGTGGATGCGGTATTTTCGGATATTGGTGACCAGCAGTCAATTTTGAATGACCTGTCCACATTTTCAGCTCACATGACTGCGCTGGTTCGTATTACGGAGAATGCCACCTCCGAAAGTTTAGTCCTCCTGGACGAGTTGGGAACCGGCACCGATCCGGCTGAAGGCGGCGCTCTGGCCCGGGCGATCTTAAATACATTGACCAGGCGTGGAATCACCACCATTGCCACAACCCATCTGGGCGAGTTGAAGGTCTTTGCACATGAAACGCCGGGAGTTGCCAACGCTTCGATGGATTTCGATAGTGAACGCCTGGAACCGACCTATCGCTTGCGTCAGGGCATCCCCGGCAGCAGTTATGGACTAGAGATTTCCAGGCGGTTGGGTCTGGCTCGGGAAATTTTGGATGAGGCGAAATCCTACATTGGTGACAAACGGGGCAGTCTGGAAGAATTGATTGGGAATCTGGAGCATCGGCTTCAGGAGGCTGAAAAAGCGAAAGAAGAGACCCGGCGACTTGAAAGTTTAATGCGTTCTCGTGAAAATGAGATCGAAGCCAATTTAAAGGAAATTCGCAAAGCGCATAAATCGGCCAAACGGGATGCCGCCCGTGAGGCACAAGTTTTAATCGCTGACGCCCGCAAAACGGCTGAAAAGTTGATTCGGGAGATACGGGAAGGTCAGGCCGACACTGCCAGTATTCAGGAGGTTCGGGTCAAGCTCCAAAGGCAATCCAAAGCCATGGCGGCATTGGCGGAAGAGGAGATTCCCCTGGCGGAAAAGCCGCTGGATCGTTCAGCGGTTGAGGATGGATTAACCGTCCGGGTTGTTGCCCTGGGACAGACCGGAACGGTGTTGGGGAAAATCGGCAAGAACGATCGTGTGCTGGTGGATTTCGGCGATAAGCGGATGCAGGTACCCCTGGAGTGGCTCTCGCCCCTGGATGCAGAAAAAAAACGCAGCACTGCCCTTGAGGAAGATAATGGTAAAGTCGTGGTAACCGTCTCGGGTGATCGGCATTATACCAAAACACTGGATATGCGTGGTATGCGATTCGAGGAGGGTGAAACGGCACTGTTACGGTTTTTGGATCAATCGGTTTTGGCTAATCTTACTCAGGTTGACATCATCCACGGCAAAGGTACCGGAGCGCTCAAGCAACTGGTTCAGGATGTACTGAAAAATCATAAGGCAGTGAAAGAATTTCATCTGGGCGGATTGGATGAAGGGGGTGCTGGCGTTACGCTGGTCTATTTACGGTAGTTTAATTGGCCTCAAGAATGACGATCACCGGATCTCTGTTACCAATATTTCCACCGTATTTTTTGAAAAGTGAGAAGCAACCGATTGTCAATCTGCAGCTCCGAAGAATTTCGGAGATCAAAATCCGCGAAACCTGTGATCACATTTCGATCTTGCGGCTTCCATGAAACAGCGCATTTTTTTGCTCTTCCTTCCTTTGATAATCATCCCGTTTACCCCCCCCATGATTAACACGACATAAAATAACCGAGATAATATGTTTGCATCTTGCTGGTAAAAGCCTTAAACTCCCGCCGGTTTTTAACCGGAATACAACGAAAAGATGAATGGATCATAGATGCTGAAAACGACTAACGCTTCTTTTTTTTCACCAATTTTACGCCTCCGCCGGATCGTACAACGGTTTTTTCTCATCGTTATCCTGCTCCTGAGCCTGATGCTTTCCTCCTGCCAGGAGCCGGAACGACCGGAACCCTACCCCAACAGCGATCTGGTACTGGAAAAACTGGATGCCTTCTGCACCGAAGCCTGGCTGAAGGTTTCCCTGACCCGGGTGGATTCACCGGCCACCCAAAGTATTCCCATTGTTCTGACCCGGGACGGCGAAGCGGTCCAGTCTTTTTCCTTCACACCACCGGAGACGCTGGTGGTGGATGAGGGACTGGAACCTGCTCACGGTTACCAGTATCAGGCGCAGCGTCAGTCGGTTCATGACAATAAAGTCATCGCTTCCAGCAACACCCTCACCGTCACAACCCTGGATACCACGAGTCATGATTTTATCTGGACCATAGATACCCTGGGCAGTTACGGCAGCTATTTCATGGATGTGGCCATCATAGATGAGAACAATATCTGGGCGGTGGGGAATATCGTAGTGCCGGATCCGGATTCCAGCTTTAATGGTACCG
>MNWS01000231.1:1681-11314 GCA_001872685.1 Fidelibacterota bacterium CG1_02_48_14 | reverse complement strand
GCACCACCTCCCCGGACGAGGATGTCAAACACTTGTATGATTGATTAACTGAAGATTAATTGGAAGGCAGGCGTCCCATGTCTTTCAAAATGCTGTAATCCTTGAACCAGATGTTGTCGCTAAATGCACCTGAATAGGCTACCTGAGTGAAAAAACCGTCATTTGGCAGTGTCTCACCAGCCGTCAGTGCCGGAGAACCACTGGCAGGGCGGGGATCAATCACGCCACCCGTTTCATGGTCATTCACCGCCGTCAACTGTGGGTCTACATTCTGAGCGGTTAAGCCCAAGTCACCCTTAAACTGGCCACTGGGACAGTTGTAGACGAAATTGTTGCTGCTAAAATTCAGGTCGTTTCCAATCAGATCAAGTGATGCCTGGTTGGTGATATTCACGCCATATTCTTTCGAGTTGACCAGTACCATATTCCGGAAATCGGCGGATGTACCTTCCCGCAGACGGATCAATTGATCATTGTCCGCAGCAGCGCCAGCACCCGATCCTACCATGGTTACATTCATGAATTGGGGCTTGGAGCGTGGCGTGGCGTCCATATTGTGACCATCATTGTCCATCTCAAATCCCCGGTTCCCGTCGTCAGAACCAACCATGGCAAACAGAAATTGTCCGCGACCGGTGTAGCCCAGATCCGTATCAAAAGCATCATCACCGACGAAGAGGATGCTACAATACTTGATGTCCACGGTGCCACCAAAGAATTCGATGCCATCATCCAGATTCCAGGCGACTTCGATATGCTCAATCGTGGTTCCACGACCGACACCTCCGAGGGTCAGACCATTAATTTCGTTGTCCTGACCGATTGACCGGCCTCCGAACCAGATTCGGACATAGGTGAGAACGCCGCTGTTGTCATCAGCATTATTCCCGCCAAATGGCACGCCGACCAAGCCTTCCACGAAGCTCTGTCCACCGGCTTGATTAATGGGGGCTTTGCCCAGAATGATCAAACCACCCCAGGTTCCACGCTGTGGTAACTCGGCGGCGGGTAGGTTGGAGGTAAAAGTGATGGGTGCTGCAGCGGTACCTGTAGCCATTATCTTCGCACCACGCTTGATCACCAATGCGGGTGCCAATCCATTGCCATCATCTGCTTGTGATTTGATGGTAGTCCCAGCCTCGATTGTTAAAGTTACACCGGAATCAACAAAGGTCTGGCCGATCATCAGATAGCTTTTGTTGGCGGTCCAGGTCGTATTCTGACTGATGTTGCCGCTAAGTTCTACAACGTCAGAATTGTTATTATCGTCATTGTTGTCGGTGATGCTGTCTTTCTTGTCACAACTTACCAGCCCACTGAGTGCCAGGGTTGTGATCAGCATGATGGGTAGCATTTTTTGCATAGCCTTCGTTTCCTTTTTGTTTGCGTTATTTCCAATTGTGTTGATGGATTGTGATGGTTTATTCATTCTCCGCTTTTCTCCTTTATTGTTGTTAATTTTCCACTCTACCCGGCTCATGTTCATCAGCAGTTATCAGCACACTTAAAACTTGTACTTGATACCCAGACTGAAATTTGGTCCGGGAGAGTAAGAACGGGTCAGTTTTAGTTCACCGGTAATTGGTTCGATTTGCCCAAAGCGAACTTTGGAATTCAAAATATTTTTAGATTTAAAGGTCACATTGAATCGATTGAAATCCTTCCCGGCACTCAGATTCAGTGAATGGAACGGATATTCGTATTCATCCGGCAGATCACCAGTACCCAGCCAATTCAGGCGTTTGCTGAAGGTGTTAAAGGCCAGGCTGGTTTTCAAACCTGAGGTCGTTTTGTAGTCCAGACCCACATTCAGTATCCATTCGGATTGACCTTGTAATGGGCGGTTGCGATTGGTTGCACTGTTCTGAACTCTCACACCATTAAACAATTCCACCATTTGAGGTGATTCTACCTGACTTTTAGCCCAAGTCGTGTTCAGGTTGTAGCCCAGTTGACCCCATGATTCTGGTAATCGTGTCAGGTTTTGTTTGATCTCGATTTCAATACCGCTGGTTGTCGCGGTTTTAGCATTTTGATAGGTTTTATAGGTTAAATCTGCTGTTTGAATCAATGCCACTTCAATGGGTTGGTCAAAACGCTTGGTAAAGCCACTTACGGCAATGCGTTCACCAGCCCCTGAGTACCATTCCAGACGGAGATCGCCGTTATGGATGCGGGTTGTTTTCAACCCCGGGAAGCCCACTGCCACATGACCGCCGTAAAATTCCTGATATTCGAAAGGTGCAATTTCCCGTAGCTCAGCTCTGGCAGCCGTAATGGAATAGGATGCCCGCAATTTCAACTCATGTTCCATGTCAACCAGCACATTGAACGAGGGTAAATACACCACTTCGTTCACATTTGTTTTAATGGGATCATTACCGAGTAAAGCGCTGGTATAGGGTTGCATGGTCACCGGGTTGTAGGGCTGAAGATCCAACTGGTAATGCTCGCGTCGAACACCGGTAATAATCCGTACGACATTAACCATATCCGGCAGCGGCATGTGGAGCGGGAGTTCGAACATGAGATATTCAGCCATGTTGCGTTCCTGAGCGCGATAGGCGTTGCGGCCTGCACCATCGATATTCTCAACCAGAATCAGTCCTTTGCCGGAATCGTCGAGAAAATTTCCCTCATTAAAGGTCTGACCAAAGTCATCGCCATTAATGAGTAAATCGGCTGCGGTCAGATCACCATAATAGGTGTGATAAAAAGAGCGCTTTTCGAATGAGCGAAACTTGTCATCCATGAAAACACCGGTTTTGAATTGATAATCATCAAAGCGTCCCAGCTTGAATTTGCCCTTGTAATCCAAGTCCATGTGAGCGTTTCGGTCGCGGCCTGATGTGAAATCACGCAAACCAGCTTTGGCCGAGGAGGTGACCAGTGTGTAGTCACCGGAATTGGTATCATATTCGTAATTATGGGATTTAACATCCGGCTCCGATAAGCGTGATATAGAGAGATTGAGTTTCCAGTCCAGATGATTATCACGGCCACGATTGAACTCATGTTCGCCGCTGAGGGTGGTGTTCCAGATGCTCTTTTCGGCATAATTCTCTTTGATGAATATACCATGTTCCACATTGGGTGTTTGGGCTTCGGTATAGGTGATTGAATTCTCAGAGTTGTGGGTGTAAAAGTGGAAAAGTTTGAGCTTCTGATTTTGATTCCATTTAATACCGGTACTGACGCCGATTCCCAGGTTGGTTTTATAGGCGGACTTACTATTTAAGGCATGGTGGGTGGTGACCAGTTTTTGACCGGACAGTGCAAAATTGTTACGCTCCTCCACCCGGAAGTCATAATCATTCCCAAAATTCAGGTTCGAGAAAAAACCATATTCCAGGTCATCGGTTGGATTGTATTTATTCCCGTAATTCCAGCCGAAACCAATGGGGGAACCCGGTTTGGCGCGGTCCATCGTAAATCCGCGCTGAAAACTTTTGCCATAGCCGGCCAATTGTTGGCGCCAGGCATCGTAACTCATACCCGTCGGGGGCGACCAGAGATTCAACATTTGGTCCCGGGGAATGTCTGTGGGCAGTTGGCGTGAGCCGTCATCGTATCCGAAAAAATCAAATTTGCCGCCGGTTGCCGTGAGATACCGAATTCCCGGACTGTAGATGCTCCGGTATTTTGAAGTAAAACTGGTGTTTAGCACCCGGTTATCCGGGTAGGCTTTGGTCCGGATATTCACTAGTCCGCCGGCAAAAATACCGGGCAAATCAGGCGTGAATGTCTTGAGCGCGGTGATGCTCTCCAGCAGGGCTGAGGGAAACATATCCAGGGGTACTGCTTTGCGATCCGGCTCTGGACTGGCGATGGGATTGCCATTCAGAACCGCGTTAGCGTAGCGGTCACCCAAACCCCGTATTGTGATGTATTTTCCATCGGTGATGGAAACTCCCGTGACGCGTTTCAATGCTTCTGCGGCATTGGAATCGCCACTGCGGGAAATCTGACTGGCGCTGATACCATCTTCCGCATTCAGTGAGTTTTTCTGTTGGAGCAGCAGTGTAGCGTCGGTGTTGGTTTTGACCCGGGCTTCCACCACCACATTTTTGCCGGTCAATACTTGCTGTTGTAATGCCACATCCACAACCTTCTGAATGTCCTGAGTCAATACCACATCCGCCACGCGGGATGGCTCGTATGCGATGTAGGAGACTATCAGTGTGTAGGTCCCGGGTTTGATCTGTCGCAGAAAATACCGTCCATCCAAATCCGTCGCTGCCCCAATCGTCGTGTTTTCCAGTTGCACATTAGCGCCAATCAAGGGTTCGCCGGTCAATGCATCCGTGATCTGACCGGAAACGGTGGCCCCGGTAGCCCAGGCTATCGAAGCGCTTAACAGATTTCCAATGATTAATAGTGATCTCAATTTGTGTTTCATCCTCGTCATCCTTTCTCCTCTCGTCCAATCAAAAAATGGGTTCGTCAGGCCGCATCTTTTGAGCAACGATAGATTCCACCTGTTTGATTTGTGTTAGTCGCTTGTGAGAAGTTTGTTATCAGCGAGTACGAGAACGAGAACGAATACGAGAACGAATACAGGTACGAGAACGAATACAGGTACGAGAACGAGTACAAGCACGGGTTCGAGCGGTTGGGCTTCCCGATTGGAGAAATGCGGGTTTGTGGTCGAAAGTTTTGCTAAATCAGAATTTCGATAATGAATCGACTGCCAGCATTCACCTGGCTCTGTACAGAAACGGTACCACCATGTGCCAACGCGATATGTTTGACAATGGCCAGCCCTAAACCAGTGCCGCCCAGATGGCGGCTGCGACCTTTATCCACACGATAAAATCGCTCGAACAATCGGGCGTGATGTTCCTTCGGAATTCCGGGACCATCATCCGCAACAGCAATGGTGAGGGCTTGGTCAGTGGTTTGGGCTTCAACTCGGATCACTTTGCCGGATCCGGCATATTTGATTGCATTGTCCAGTAGATTCAGGACACCCTGTCGGATCAACTCAGGATTCAGATTCGCTTTCAAATCGTCCGGACAATCCAGCCGAATCTCAACCTTGGCGTTTTCAGCCAGGTAGCGACAATCGGCAATGGCGGACTCCAGCACCTGTTTCACGGACTCAAATCGCATTTCCAGCCTGTGTTGGTCCTGTTCCCGTTCAATCCGGGACAGGGTCAGCAGGTCATCAATGATGGCATCCAGTCGCTCGGTCTGGTCAGCAATAATTCCGAAAAATCGCTCGGCAGTCACCGGATCACGCAAGGCGCCGTTGCGCAGTGTTTCAATAAAACCCTTAATGCTGGTGATGGGTGTTTTTAATTCATGTGACACGTTGGCAACAAAATCCTGACGCATGGTTTCGAGTTTTTTCAGTCGGCTGATGTCATTCAACACGATGAGAACACCGATCTTGTCACCGAGGGGATTTTTCAGCGCGGTGCCATGTACCTGAAGATGACGATCCTGGTCGAGCACAACAAATTCCTTTTCCCTGGCAGTTTCCGATATGGAAACGCTTTCGCAAAAGTCCTGTAGTTGGGCACTTCGTATGGCCGATTCAAGCAGTTGCCCGATCACTTTCGATGGGTCAACTTTGAAAATCTGTGCCGCCGTTTTGTTAATCGAAAGAATCTTAGCGTCGGGGCTCAGTGCGATAACGCCCTCGGACATACTGGCCAGAACCGCGCGTTGCTCATTACTCTGGCGCTCGACCTCCTTGATCCGGTCATCCAATTGTCCCGCCATGAGATTCATCGCTTCCGCCAATTCACCGAATTCCCGGGTATCCGGCACCCAGAGACGATGAGATAGATCGCCATCAGCAAAACGGCTTGCCGCAGTAGCCATGGTATGAAGTGTTGTGCCGATTCGGTTCCAGATTAAAAAGCTCAGCGCTATGAAAATGAGGCTGAAAATGACGCCGCCAAAGATCAGGCTTTTTCGCGTAGATGACTGCGCTGCCGCAAGATTATCCAGTGGTATGGACAATCGCAGTATGGCTTCGACCTGGTCGGTACGGCTACGGATGGGTTGGGCAGCATAGAGCATATCGCGCTGGCGCGTGAAACTGTAGCGAATAGATGTCCCACTTCCGGATTCCATGGCCGCTTTGACCTCCGGGCGATCGCTGTGATTATCCATTAGCACGGGATTTTCGTGTGAGTCACTGAGTACAAGACCATTGGGACTGATGATTGTGACTCGTGTATTGGTTCGATGCGCCAAAACCTGACACAGACTATCGACACGATGGGAAACCAGGTCATTCATGGGTGAGACGGATTGCACCGCCAAACCGGTACGAATTTTCAAATCGCTGGTTGATGAAGCTGTAAAAAAGGTGGAAAGTGCTTGGGTAGCGTACCAGCCGACACCGAATAATACGGCGATAACGATCAAAATGTAGGGTGGAATGATTTTCCAGAGCAAGCGTCGGTTTTTCATTCTTCCTTCATCCGATAGCCAACACCGCGCACGGTTTCGATAAATTTACCAGCCTCGCCGAGTTTTTTTCGTAAACCCACGATTTGAAAGTCAACCGCCCGGTCGGTAACCGGATAATTGTCACCCCGTACCGCTTCCACGATTTGATTACGGGTGTAAACCCAGCCGGGATGCCGCGCCAATAAATTGAGTATTTCAAATTCGGTGTAGGTGAGCTCCGAGAGCAATCCGGCAATGGTGACTTCCCGCTTTCCCGGGTGAAGGATAATGTTATGGATGGTGAGTGTTCCCTGAGAACTGCGGCCACCGGTTTCAGCCCGGCGCAAGAGGGCGTTCACCCGGGCTAACATAACTTTCGGGCTGAAAGGCTTGGTTACATAGTCATCCGCACCAGCTTCCAATCCGGTGACAACATCGCGTTCGTCACCTTTTGCTGTCAGCATAAGGATCGGAATTTGGGCTGTGGCGGGGTTGCGTTTCAGGCGGCGACAAACGGTCAACCCATCCAACCCTGGAAGCATCAGGTCGAGTACGATACAATCAGGATGGTGTTTCTCAACATATACCAGCGCTTCTTCACCGTCCATGGCATCACCGACCGTAAACCCTGCTTGTCGGAGGTTGTACCGTATCAATTCAAGAATCGTCTCTTCGTCTTCTACGACCAAAATATGATGTGACATTGGTTTGCTCCTGCTCGCGTTCATTTTACTCAAGATAGATTTGATTTGTTAGGATTTTGTGAGGGCTGTCAGGGAAAAATCCATGGTGCCATTGCCGGTGGCAGGGGATGGTAATGACAAATATCTTGGATTCAAACCTCATGAGGTCATACATTCATTGTAATATAGTGGAAATCAATGGGTTACAGGGAGGAATGGATGATGCGTTCTAAATTAATGACCTTATTTGCCGGCTTTAACCTGGTAATGACAGGGGCATCGGTTGGACAGAATTGGACACCAATCGGTCCGGGCGCTGGCAGTGATCTTCTCACGGCGAGATTTCAACCGGACAATGCCAACATCATTTATCTGGCGGGTGATATAGAGGGTATTTTCAAGACCATTGATGGCGGACAAAGTTGGCGGATGATCAACAAGGGGCTGGGAGATGGGAATTATACGGGTGGCAACTATGGTGTCCAGGAAATCGTGATTGACCCCAATAATTATCAAACGGTGTATGCCTGTTCGTGGCAGGGAATGTTTCGAAGTACCGATGGGGGCGAACACTGGACTTTCATTTTTCCCGATGTTTATGATGATGACACACCGCCCGTTTCTTACATGGCTGTGGACCCCGGCAACAGCGACATTTTGTATGCAGGTATTGGTGATTCTGACGCAAATGAAGCCGGCGCAGGCGAGGTCTGGCGCAGCGTAAATGGTGGAACCGACTGGGTGTTGTTAGAGACCGGATTGCCAGCTACCGCTGTTATTCACGGTATTAAGATTGATCCCACGTCACCACACACCAACAGACACATCATTGTCAGTACGGATCAGGGTGTCGTCCGAAGTCTGGATAATGGTCAATCCTGGGATGCCGCCATCACCGGGTTACCTCACCAGAATGCGCGTCGAATGGAGTCGTCCTCCGACAATGGTAATTACGTGCTCTTGCTGGGATTGTATCCTGAGGGTGATCCGGCTATTCCCGGCAGTTATGCGGGAGGCATTTTTAAGTCAACCGATTTTGGTGAAACGTGGACAGATATTTCGGGTGATTTACCGCATCAGCCCTACGAGGACCCCACCGATCCACCACCTTTTTACGAATACTGGAAATTCACAGTGTCGCCTACCAACCCTAATTTGATTTATACGGCGACCAATTTCGGGAATTGGGGCGATGTCTGGGGAATTTACAAAACCACCGATGGGGGAACCCATTGGAGCTATGTTTACAATGACGTCTCATTGGGGTGGATGGATGATAACTTCTGGCCAGACCATAATTACACAGTTTTACGCATGGCTCCCAGCGATCCGAATCAACTGATCGCCGGAAGTGTTCGTCTTCTGCGGAGCACAAATGGTGGTCAATCCTGGACTGCTGCCTATACCACCGTCGTTGGAGGTGGCTGGCAGGGGAATGGTGTTGAATTGATGATTGCTCAGGACATTGCGTTTGATCCGACGGACGCCAACCGCATTTATGTTGGGTACGATGATTTTGGGTTCTGGCGGAGCGACGACGGTGGTTCCAGCTTCATTCGTCTTGATCCTCACCAGGGACCGTACGGAGACGTTGGGTATGAAGCGGCATTGTCAATCGTCGTGGATCCGGTGAATGGAGATGTGTACCTGGGGCGGAATAATGGTGATACCGTCGAATGGCAGGAGGATTACCCCAATGGGAAGGTTTGGAAGAGCACGGATCATGGTGTGCAATGGGCCGAAATCACAACCGGCTTACCAGAAGGCAGACCTCAATTGGTCATGGATACAAGTAGTCCAATCAATGCCAGGGTGCTTTACTGTGCCAGTTACGGCAACGGTGTCTATAAATCGACCAATAGCGGTGCTTCATGGTCGGGCGTGAACAATGGATTGGGAACTGCAGCAGGATTGGCATTTAAGATCGCCATGGATCCCAACAATACCCAGACGCTCTATGTGGGTATGCGTACCATTTGGGGTGGCACCGGTGGCATTTATAAAACCACGGATGGTGGGGCTAATTGGATTAAACTGACCACCTTCCCGGAGCAGGATATTTTGTGCCTGGCAGTTGATCCAAACGACAGTCAGGTTTTGTACGCCGGAGCGGTGGATGCTTTTGGTTGGTCGGAATCAGGTGGATTGTATCAATCGATAAATGGCGGAGCAACCTGGTCTTTGATTTTGAACCAACCCCGAGTGAATGCGGTCGTGCCGATCCCTGGTGAACCGGGTGTGGTGTTTGCTGATGTCGCACCCTGGTTTCAATTTTTCCCAAACCAGGAATCCGGTTTTTATTACAGTGCAGACGGTGGTTCCTCCTGGGAGAATATTGGTGATGGTTTGGGACATAAGCATGTGGTCGTTGCTAAGTTGAATCCCCACAATACCAATCAGATCATGGTGGGAACCTTGGGCGGTGGCGTGTGGAAAATGGATCGCGCTACATTAAGTGTCGATTCCGGGAATATCCGCCCACTTCAGTTTACTTTAGACCCCGTCTATCCCAATCCTTTCAACCCCTCCACACAAATTAATTATG
>MNWS01000231.1:462-1657 GCA_001872685.1 Fidelibacterota bacterium CG1_02_48_14 | reverse complement strand
CACTTTCGATTTACGATATTCTGGGAAAACCGGTTCGAACATTGCAGAGTAGCTACCAAAGCGCAGGAAATTATGAGGTTCCCTGGGACGGTCTGTCCGACCAGGGTGAATCGGTGGCGGCTGGTGTCTATATTCTCCGGCTATCTGTTCATAATACTCAAAAAATTCAGCGAATGGTGTTACTCAAATAGGGCGAGGGCGTCCAGAGCAAAAATTTATTACGGCTGAAATTTTATCCCGGAATCGGTGGGGAACTGCCGGACCGGGATTTATATTTCCCGGGCTTTGAAGAGGGTATTTGGAGCAGCAGAATTAATGTTTTTTTTAGGGAGTTGAAATGTCGGAAGCGACTGTGAAAATTACGGGTTATGGCGATGATTTAACGGTGAATGGTACTCGCATCGGGGATCTGTCGCCGGCTGATCATGAGGCGATTGAGATGCAAAAGGGTGGGCGTAACTATTCGCCCCTGGAAAATGTCGTTGTATCCCATGTTATGGATGACACAACGCTGATTTGTCGTAAACCCGACCCATCAGGCGTGAAAGCCTACATCGAAGAAGAATTACGCGATGGACTGTGTTGTTATTCAGCGGTCAATCAGGGACAGTTGAACCAGACCATTGTTGACGCGGTGGTCGCGCATCTGACCACGGAGAAAATTCCTACCGTACCGCGCTCCATTCGACATAAATACATGGCGGCGTTCCTTTTGGCTGCAACCGCGGTGACGAAAATGGATCGCGTCGTTCCAAAAGTTGCCGGCGTGGAAGCCCCGGAACTCATGGCGAAACTTTCCCGTCGCTGGGGTTATCGCGTCAAAGGCATTCCGCAGAATGAAGCGATTTTAATTGTCGCCGATGGCAATTTCCATGGACGGTCTTTGTTCGCGGTTTCAGCCTCCACAGATCCTGACAGCAAAGAAGATTTTGGACCATTTTTGCCAGGTATCGAAACAGTTCCATTCAATGACATCGATGCTTTGGAAGCAAAATTCCGGGAAAAGGGTGATCGAATAGCGGCATTCATTGTCGAGCCCATTCAGGGTGAAGCGGGTGTTATCGTTCCCCAAGCGGATTACCATTCACAAGTCGCAGCGCTGTGTAAAAAATACAATGTGCTCTACTGCGTGGACGAAGTCCAAACCGGATTTGGTCGTACCGGTGCCAATTTCGCGCACCAATTATTTGGTGTG
>MNWS01000231.1:0-439 GCA_001872685.1 Fidelibacterota bacterium CG1_02_48_14 | reverse complement strand
TAAGGCTGCCGGCGGCGGGATTTTGCCGGTTTCTTTTGTGGCAGGCTCTGATGAGGTTATTGGTGTGTTAACGCCAGGATCTGAGGGATCGACATTTGGTGGATTTCCCTTAGCGGCCGTGACCGCAGTTTATGCCATCAAGGTTTTGGTTGAGGAAAAGTTGGCCGAAAATGCCCGGGTGATGGGGGCGAGACTATTGAAACATTATGATGACATTAAAATGGAATTCCCGGATAAAATCAAAGAGGGGCGTGGTAAGGGTTTGCTGACTGCTTTCGAGATGTGGAACAAACTGGAACTCGATGGGCATAAAGTCTCACTCGGACTTTTAAAACGCGGTGTGTATGCCAAAGAAACGCACCATTCGACGGTGCGGATTGCGCCGGCTTTGACGATTAAGCCACCTGATATTGATTTGATTGCTGAAGCGGTGAGAGAT
>MNWS01000045.1 GCA_001872685.1 Fidelibacterota bacterium CG1_02_48_14 | reverse complement strand
TGTAATTTCACCAAATATTGAAAATAATGGGTACTTTGTCGTGAGGTTGAAAATTGTTGAATCCAGTACTGATATTATTTTTGTACAGCTATCGATAGTTGTTTGATATTTTTCAACTGTTTGAGACTGACCTGATGAGTATAAAATTATCGCCAAAACAAAAAAGAGTTTCCATATTTTCATAATTCCACCCACTAGTGTCGCGTTAGAAGTTCCATAATTTCAACTGGTTAGGAGAGCACTCCTTCTGGGTTAAATTTTCCGTCCCTGTAAGTAATTGATAAATAGGCACTTTCTCAAATAACGATACGCTAAAAATCTGTAGAATTGTGTAAAGCGTCAAATCGATATTTAGCCTTTTCTTATCGATTGCCACCAAAACATAAGCACTGATCGCGATCCACACTTGAGTCTTTACCGCATTGGTTGAAGTTCCCCAAAAAGCCTTTATCTTCAGGTGTTGTTTTATCCACTTAAAGAACAGCTCTATTTTCCAGCGGTTTCGATACAGCTCAGTAATCATCAAGGCCGAGATTTCAAACTGATTACTCAGAAACACCAATAGTCTGTCGTGCTCAGCATCGAAATATTTGACGCGCCTCAGTTTCTCAGGGTATCGCTGAGAAGATTCAATCCCGGTTAGTTTGATACATTGGTCACAGGGCAGTCCGGTCTTTTTGTCCACAGGGTTGGAATACAACCGCCTGAACTTCATGTTTTTCTTGGCACGAATAACAAAAAACGCCTTATCTTCATTCAAGTGATACAGGCGTTCAAAATCAAGATACCCCCGATCCATAATGTAGTACGAGCCCGGTTCTGGCGTCAGGACATCCAGAATATTGACATCGTGTACCAAACCTGTTGTTATCTCGATGAATGAGGGAATCGAGCCGCGTAAATCCAAAAGAGTATGTAGCTTAATTGCACCTTTGTTTTTTCTGAATTTGGCCCAGGTGAATAGGGACAGGCACAAATCGATAGTGGTCGAGTCAAGGGCATAAACTGTGTCTGCAATATCGAGGGTGAATTCAGAATCGACTTCGTAAAGTGCCCGAGCCTGAGAAATGAGAACCTGGGCAAAGTCAGCATAGATACGCCAATCCCTGTTTTCATTAGCACGTGATAAGTTAGAAATGGACACGTTGCCTTTGATCCCCATGTGGTACAGCTTATTCGGTTGAGCATTTAAACAGGCTTCAATATCTTGCAAGCTTTCACGATAACTGAATTGGGCAAAACTCATACTTAAATACTGGTCCCAGCAGCTAAAATGTCGTGTCCGGTAATATCCACGGTATCGGCGAACACATTTATTAAACTCATGGTGGGGTACCAATTCCATAATTTGAGCAAAAACGGTTTGGTTCATGTGGTATCCTATCTTTGTAGATAGAATAACACGCAACAGCCGCTACTTCCTCTGAGTTCAGATCGAACAATATTTTATGGGGTGCTAACATATTATATTACTGTATGTTATAGGCGTTTTTAAAAATCTTAACGCGACACGAGTGGTAGCGCATGATTATTTTTTCGTAGCTGCTTATAGGCCGTTGGTGTGCTTTGGCCAAAAACTTGCTAATTATTAAACCCGGATCCATCCACACGAATTTCTGTACCCGAGAATGTTGCGGATGTTCCTGATTATCAATAGGTTGACTGACAGATATTTGCATTTTCGATGGGGGTTACATGTGATTGTGCAGGTAAAAAATTCAATGTTCGAAGGTGAATACGCGGAAATTCTCAACATCCTCAAAGATGAGCGAAATTTCGATTTTTATGCCTACAATCCAGGGATGCTGGAGCGTCGGATCCAAAATCGCATCATTCGCAGCGGGGCGAATTCCCCTAAAAATTACATTGAATTGCTAAAAACCGACCCGGCTGAACCAACGCACCTGATCGAGAATTTTATGATCAATGTGAGTCGCTTTTTTCGTGATCCACTCAGTTTTGAATTTCTCGCAAAATTATTACCACCAGCCAGCTTCTCAGCCAAGCTCAAGCGCGGCGATCGTTCCTTCCGAATTTGGTCAGCGGGTTGTTCACATGGTGAAGAACCTTACTCTGTGGCCATCTTGCTGAAAGAGTGGATGCAGCATGAAAAACTGGCGCTCAATGTTGAGCTCTTCGCCACGGATTATGATGCAATCGCCCTGGCGAAAGCACGACTAGGTGTTTTTCCTGCTGACAGCATCGTGGATATGAAGCACGGTCTGGTTGAACGCTATTTCCGCCAAAACGCGAATGGATTTTTTGAGGTCGCACCTGAGATCAAGGCAATGGTCCAGTTTTCTGAATACGATTTACTGGATCATAACAGTTATGTCCCCAGTGACAGTATTTTCGGGGAGTTCGACCTGGTGCTCTGTCGCAATGTGCTCATTTATTTTAACAAGGAATATCAGGAATTTATCTTCGCGAAGCTGCACCGGGCTTTGGCAATCCAGGGAATGTTGGTATTGGGGGAATCCGAAATTCCAGTTGCCCAATTTGGGAAAAAATTCAGGTGTGAGTGCGAGCATTGCAAGATTTACGAAAAGGAACAATGAACGGATGCGTTGATGTGTCAGTACTTCAGAAGGTTAAAAAAAATGACATTCCGCAACGGCAATTGGATTAACTTCCCTCAAGATCAATCACAAATGATGGAAACAATGATAGATGCCAAATATTTGGGAGCGGATATTTTCCGAAGCGTTGGTTTTTAGCTGAACAGATAACCTGAATGATACCGCAATAAAGTGAAACCGTAACAGAGACCCAATTATGAAAAACTTTGAATTTTCAACGATTCGACGCAAGCTCACTTTCTGGTTTTTATTTCTGACGCTTGTTCCGCTGTTAATCTCCGGTATCGTCGCCTATATGGTCAGTTCAAATGAATTCGCAGAAAAAACATTTAATAAATTGACCGCCATCCGGGATTTGAAGGTAGGGCAGCTTCAGATGTGGATTGCGGAGCGTCGTAGTGACATTGATGCTCTGGCACGTAACGAGCTACTGGCGAATCTGGATAATCTAAGTGTTGAATCCGATTTTCAATTGCCAGGCAATACGACCAAATCACGGATTCGTGAGTTGATGCGCCACTTCCAATATTCACATGATGTTTACAAAGAAATATTCATCGTTGATGCCATGACCAAGAAGGTACTGGTCTCAACCAGTCCGCCTTTTGAGGGCGCCGATAAATCCACGGATGAGTATTTCTTAGGACCCCTTAAGACAGGTCGAACTTACGTCAAGGACATCTATTATTCCAACCAACTGGGTGAAATCACCATGAGTTTTTCCAAGCCTTTGCGTAAAACCACCCATCCGGAATCAGAAATTATCGGTGTCCTGGTTGCGTATGTGAATTTGAAAAATTCGCTCTACCCTGTACTGGCAAATCGAACCGGTTTGGGTCACACTGGCGAAACATTGATCGTGAACAGAGATTTTATCGCAATCAGTGAGTTGAGACATTATCCGAATGCGCCATTGAATTTTAAAATGAACGCCTTGCCAGCCCTAAATGCAGCCAGGGGTGAAACAGGTCTGGTGGTTAGTGAAGACTATGCCGGCAATCAGGTGCTCGCCGCCTATACCTTTGTCCCTGAAACGGGTTGGGGATTTGTCTGCAAACAGGACTGGGCGGAGCTTAATCAACCGATGCAACACCTGGAAACGGGACTGCTGATCTTGTTCATTATCTCAATCGTGATCATCAGTGGCGTGGTGTATCTGTTAAGTAAATCAATCTCTTCACCCATTGTTGCCCTTGCATCAATGACCCAGAAAGTCACCAACGGCGATTACACGGTTCGAACCCGAATTCATTCGAAAGACGAAATTGGGTTCCTGGGTGATGCCGTGAATCAAATGGTTTCCGGAATCGAAACCAAAAACATCGTCCAGGCAGGTATTACCACCATCTCTGAAGCCGTTATCGGTCATCAATCAAGGCAAAATTATTCCCTGACTGTCCTCCAACGATTGTTGCATCTGACCGGTGCAGAACTGGCCGTGTTCTATAGTCTGAACGATACCGGATCGGTTTATGAGCCGCTGAACGCCATCGGCGCCAATCCGGAATTATTGGAACCCTTCAGCGCGGTAAATCCGGAAGGGGAATTGGGTTATGCCGCCGTTGAGAAGAAAATTCATTATCTGCAGAACCTACCGGAAGACACGCGCTACCGGTATAAAACCTCTGCAGGGGACATGATTGCTAAGGAGTTGATCACCATTCCACTTTTGAAAAATAATGGTGAGGTCTCGGGTGTCATTTCCCTGGCCAGTGTGCATGAATTTGCTCCGGAGGTGATGGAAATGATGAACCTCGCGGTGACCTTAATAACGGCTTCCTATGCGAATTTATTGTCTGCCGAACAGACCCGGGAGCTCGCTGACAATTTGGTCATCACCAATCAACAACTTGAGGTGCAAACGGAAGAATTGCAGGAGCAGTCTGAAGAACTTCAGGAGCAGGCGATTGAATTGCAGCGCAGTGCGGATGAATTACTCCTGCAAAATCAGGAACTGGAGTTGCAACGCATCCGGGTTGAAGAGACCACCCGACTCAAGAGTGAATTCTTATCAAACATGAGCCATGAATTGCGAACACCGCTGAATTCCATTAATGCCCTTTCCCGTGTGCTCATGATGACAGCCAGGGAAAAACTCACCGAGGAGGAAAATACCTATCTCGAAGTGGTTGAGCGGAATGGAAAACGACTCCTTTCTTTGATCAACGACATTTTAGACCTTTCGAAAGTTGAAGCCGGCAAAATCGAACTCGAACCCCGCCCATTTTCCTTGTCAACTTTGTTAAACCAGGTCAAAGAAAACCTGCTACCCCTTGCCGACCAGAAAAAAATTGAGCTCAGGATGATCAAACCCGATAGGGAGATCGAAATTGCGACGGACGAAAATCGGCTGCATCAGATTTTGACCAATGTCATTGGGAACGCTGTCAAGTTCACGGATCGCGGTAATGTTAAAGTCACAGCAATTCAGGGAAAAGAGACGGTGACGATCAAGGTGCAGGATACCGGTATCGGAATTTCCGAGGAGATGCTTCCCTTCATTTTTGAGGAATTTCGTCAGGCAGATGGTTCCACCTCCCGCACCTATGAGGGCACCGGACTCGGACTTGCCATCGCCCAAAAGCTCGCTCGTGCGTTACGCGGTAATATTACGGTGGAAAGCACAGTGGGTGTCGGCTCGACATTCACCCTGGTGCTGCCATTAAAATGGGATGGGTTTATCAACAAATCTGCCAGTTTTTCCTGGATGCAAGATCAAAATAGCGATGAGGAGCGGAAAACAATCCTGGTGGTGGACGACAATCCCGAAATTGTGGAATATATCTCGGAAAGCCTGAAAACCGGCGGGTACCAGACCATTGGAGCTTCAACCGGAAAAGAGGCACTGCGCCTGGCTGAAACGGTTCAGCCTTACGCCATTACACTTGACATTATCATGCCGGAAATGGATGGTTGGGAAGTTCTCCAACGCCTGAAAATGAATCCGCACACGGCTGCCATTCCGGTGATTGTCATCTCAATGGCAAATGACAGACAAACCGGACTGGCATTGGGAGCGGTGGGTTACCTCTCGAAACCCGTGGACCGTCAATTACTGATCAGGGAGATTAAGCGCGTCAATCCGCACCAGGCCACAGTTATGATTGTGGATGACAATGCCGTTGATCGTAAGATGATACACGATATTCTGCTTCAGGAAAATCTGCATGGCTTGCAGGCGGAGAGTGGATCCCAATGTCTGGATCTTCTGCGAACCCACTACCCGGATGTCATCATTTTAGATTTGATGATGCCGGGAATGGATGGATTTCATGTTTTGGATGAAATTCGCAAGAACAACGCCACGCGAGACTTGCCGGTCATCGTGGTTACCGCAAAGAATCTGACCGTTGCGGATAAGCGCAAGCTCTCGGGCAGAGTGGCGACGGTTTTGACCAAGAGTAAGGTAACGCCGGAGCAGATTTTCCAGGAGATCAAACGGATTCTCAGCAAAATGGAGCCGGACAAGGGTACGCCACTCCAGACACCATCGGGTGGTGCCGCACCGAAAAAAATCCTGATTGTTGAAGATAATGCGGTTGCGGTGCTCCAGGTTCGACAGGTTCTGGAACTGGAAGGATTCATCGTTGATGTGGTGGATAACGGTTTGGCAGCAATTGATTATGTCAAACACACGATACCGGATGGCATTGTTCTGGATTTGATGATGCCGGGAGTGGATGGGTTTGAGGTTCTGGAAAAAATTCGCAGCACGCCTGCCACAAGAAAGCTGCCGGTCTTGATTCTGACTGCGAAAAACCTGACCCACGATGATCTGACCAGACTTTCCGTGAACAATATTCAACAGCTCATCCAAAAAGGTGATGTGGATGTCCACGGATTACTGGGAAAAATAAAAACCATGCTGGGACTTGATACCGATTCTGGTTCGGGTTCCAATCAACCCGTCGTCAGCAATCCCTCCAAAAAATCGAGTTTGCCATCGACAACACCAGAACCCGCACGTGTGCAACGACTGGGCGTTTCGAAAATCCTCATTGTGGAAGACAATGCTGATAATCGATTAACGGTACGGGCAATTCTTGAAGAGGAATTTTTATTGGTCGAAGCGGTGGATGGCGAGGAGGGGTTGGCAATGGCGATCTCCGAGAGACCCGATTTGGTACTGTTAGATATTTCATTACCCAAAATGAATGGCTATGAGGTGGTGAAGCATATCAAGGGCAACGATCTCACGAAGCACATCCCGGTCATTGCTCTTACTGCCAAGGCAATGAAAAATGACCGGGAAGAAATTATGGCAGCCGGGTGTGATGAGTATGTTGCCAAGCCTATTGATCACAACGATTTGCTCCGTAAAATTGAAATGTTTCTACATCGGTAAAAAAATGCTATGACAAGTATTGAACAGATGATGAATGAGGACATGTTAGGCAATGACATGCCAAAGATTCTGGCGATTGATGACCAGATAGACAATCTGATTACGATCAAAGCGGTCATAAAAGCTTACTTGCCTGAATATCATGTTTTGGTTGCACAAAATGGCCCCGACGGAATTGATCTGGCTCGGGAGGAGCAGCCGGAGGTCATCCTTTTAGACATTATCATGCCCGGAATGGATGGTTACCAGGTGTGTCAAAAACTCAAGTTTGACCCCGAAACGGACCATATTCCAGTGGTCATGGTGACGGCGATAAAGACAGATTCAGCCAGCCGTATCAAGGGTTTGGACATTGGTGCGGACGCCTTCATTTCGAAACCCATTGATGCGCCGGAATTGGTGGCGCAGTTGAAGGTGATGATTCGAATCAGGCAGACCGAGGAAAAATTAATACAGGAGAAAGCCCGGGTAGAGCAGCTCGTGGTAGCCAGGACGATGGAGCTTTCGGCTGCAAATGAGGCACTGATTGAAAGTGAGCGACGACTCATGTTTCACATTGAAAATTCACCACTGGCCGCGATTGAGTGGGATTCGAATTTTGCGGTAACCCGATGGGCTGGTGAGGCTGAAAAAATATTTGGATGGTCTGCCAGTGAAACGGTGGGAATTCCATTTAATGAACTGAATATCGTTTACGAGGACGACCTGTCCATAGCCGCCAAAACAATGGGGCAGCTAACAAATAGTGATTCCAACTATGTGATCGCCGCGTGCCGCAATTACACGAAATCCGGGAAATTGATTGATTGCCAGTGGTACAATTCAGTGCTTCATGACGAAACCGGGAAAATGGTCTCGGTAATGTCCCAGGTTTTGGATGTCACTGATCGCAAAAATGCCGAAAAAGAACTCATGGCCAGTGAGTTGAAATACCGTTCGCTCATCGAAAATTCGAGTGATGCGATATTCTGTGTGGATGAAAAGGGTCAGTATCAATTTACCAATCACCTTTTTGCCAGCACGTTCGGGAAAACACCGGAAGAATTGATTGGGAAAACTTTTTGGGATCTCTACTCCAAAGAACTTGCCGATATGCGCTTCGCAGCGACAAAACGGCTCTTTGAGACCGGTGAAAGTGAATCGTTGGAGGTTGAGGTGCCCCTGCCGTCCGGGACACAATATTTCTGGGCAACGACCAACCCCATCAAGGATGATTCCGGCAAGGTTATCCTGAATCTGACTCACGCAACCAACATCACCTCACTGAAACAGACTGAAGAGGCATTAAAAAATACGGTTACCCGGAATGATGCGTTACTCCGGGCCATTCCGGACATGATGTTCCTGTTTGATACGGACTGTAGAATCATTGATTACCATAGTAATCGAACAGAAGATCTTTATGTCCCGCCGGAGGTATTTCTCGGTAAAAATGTAGAAGAGATTTTGCCACCGGAGCTGGTTGAGGCCACCCGGGAAAAAGTTGGACTTCTCATGAAGGGGCAAAGTTGTGATAATTTAGTCTACCAATTGGAAGTCAATGGCGAGCTCAGGCATTTTGAATCAAGATATGTGTTATGTGGTGAAAACCAGGTTTTGTCTATCGTTCGGGACATTACGGAGAGTAAAAATGCCCAGGATCAAATTCAGGCCGGCGAGCAGAAGTTCCGGGACATATTCAACCATTCTGCTGATGCGGCTTTTATTTTTGATGTCAGGGGCAAACTTCTGGAAGTGAACCGTGTGGCCATGGAACAATATGGTTACTCCTATTCTGAATTTCTTACCCTGACCATGCAGGATTTAATTGTACCTGAGGCGGGCAAAAATGTGCCGGAACCAGGCAATTTTGAGGATCAGGTCCGGGTTTTTGAAGAGACGCACCGACGACATGATGACTCGTCCTTCCCGGTGGAAGTACACGCCTCGAAAATTGATTTTGATGGACAGCCGTGCATATTGGCACACGCTCACGACATCACCAGTCGTAAAAAGACGGAAGCGGAGTTGCGAGAGAGTAGTCAAAAAATCGAGGCGATCATCACCGCGTCGCCTGATGGCATTGGCGTGGCGTCACTTGAGGGTAAGATGCAAGTGGTTTCTGATCGGTTGGCAACCATGTATGGTTACGCCGTTGATGAAATTCCGGAATTGCTGGGCAGGTCATTTTTCGATTTTATTGATTCAACAAATCACAAAATGCTCAGGATCAATATTGCCAAGCTGGTTTCTGGTGAAGGTGCTGGTCGGGTCGTGGAATATTTGGCGCGCAAAAAAGATGACAGCCGTTTCTATGTCGAGATCAATTCTACCCTGCTGCTCGATTCCAAGGGTAATCCGGAGTGCGTTTTGTTTGTTGAGCGTGACATCACGACGCGTCGTCAGGCTGAAATTGAACTGCGCAACAGCGAAGAGAAATTTAAAGCGATGTTCGATGAAGCGCCGGTGGGGATTGCCCTGGTGGACACCCAGAGTGGTCAGTTTTATTCGGTAAATGCGGCTTATGCCAAAATTTCCGGTCGAACAGTCGAGCAACTGATCGCCATGGACTGGATGTGCACGACGCATCCGGATGATATTAAAACTCAGCAGGAAAAAATGACGTTAATGCGGGATGGCAAGATTACCGAATTTCAGATGGAAAAGCGTTACATCCTGCCGAATGGTTCCACCACCTGGGTCCAATTGAAGGTTTTACCCATCACGCGTTTTAGTACCGGTCGTCCGTTGCACTATGCCATGGTAGAGGATATTACAGACCGTAAACAAGCCATTGTTGAACGCACCAAACTCCAGGATCAACTTCGTCAGGCTCAGAAAATGGAAGCGGTGGGTCGTTTGGCTGGTGGTGTGGCTCATGATTATAACAATATGCTAAGTGTCATCATCGGTCATGCTGAATTAGCGCTGGAGCGATTGGACCAAAAAGCTGCCCTGCAAGCCGATCTTGAAGGCATCCTGAAAGCTTCGCATCGGTCGGCAGAGATCACGCGACAACTACTGGCCTTCGCCCGTAAACAGACCATTCGTCCCAAAATTCTGGATTTGAATGAGACGGTGGGGAGCATGTTGAAAATGATCCAGCGGCTATTGGGGGAGGATATTGAGCTGGTATGGGTGCCCGGGAAACAGCTTTGGCCGGTGAAAATGGATCCATCTCAGGTGGATCAGGTGTTGGCGAACCTGTGTGTGAATGCCCGGGATGCCATTACGGGGGTTGGAAAAATTATCATCGGAACCGATAAAATTTCAGTTGATGACTATTTTGCGACAAATCATCCGGGCGCACATCCCGGGGATTATTTGATCCTGACAGTGAGTGATAATGGTATTGGGATGGACAGTGCTACGGTGGAACAAATTTTTGAACCATTTTTCACCACCAAGCCAACCGGTAAGGGAACCGGTCTCGGTCTGGCAACCGTTTATGGCATCGTCAAGCAGAATGAGGGCTTTATTGATGTGTACAGCGAACCCGGGGAAGGCGCGACCTTTAAGATTTATCTGCCACGTCAAGCCGGCGATGTTTTTTCACACACACATTCACCCGGCAAATCCGAAATTCCACGTGGCAATGGCGAGTCCATTTTGCTGGTGGAAGATGAACCTGCGGTGAGGGAAATGGGTCATCACATGCTCACCAGCCTGGGTTATGAGGTGAAATCCGTACTCAATCCGCTGGAGGCGCTAAAGGTCGCCAAAGCTGCCAAATCCAAATTTAGTTTGTTAATCACGGATGTGGTGATGCCAGAAATGAATGGCCGGGAGTTGGCATCTCAGTGTCGGCAGAATTATCCAGAGGTCAAAGTGTTATTCATGTCAGGCTATACGGCAGATGTCATCGCTCACCGTGGCGTGTTGGACGATGATGTCAATTTCATCCAGAAACCGTTCACCATACGGGATTTAGCGATTAAAGTTCGGGCTGTTCTGGATTCAAAATAGTCCCGCGGTAAAGCCTGGGTTTTCCACCAGGCTCGCGGCGAATCCTGTAAGCTGAAACCAGGTTTCGCAAAGATGAAAACCGATCTTTCACACCTTAACCAATTTTCACCCGAGTGAAACGAGGGTCAAATTGGTTTACATATGTACATTAATCATTACTCTGCGCTCTTTGCGTCGCTGCGGGAAAGCCTGGGGCTCTTAAAACGAAGAACACACCCCTAACCCCTCTCAAGAGGGGAATCAATTGCCACGACTTTTCCCATGGGGATCCTTACAGGGTAGCCCCTCACTCTTCTGTTCTTTTTTCTTGATCCGTCAGTAGCCGGAGGCACTAAAAAAGAACCAAAAAATCAAGTCTGTAAAATTTACCCCGCCGAAGGCCTTGGGGTCTTTCTCCGGTGGTGTTCACCGCCTCCGCTACAGCAATTCGAACTCAGTCCCAAGGCGGACTTCAGACATGAATTGCTGTTAAAAAATCACGCTGTGGCGTTTC
>MNWS01000249.1 GCA_001872685.1 Fidelibacterota bacterium CG1_02_48_14 | reverse complement strand
GGTGGGAAGTATTATTCCGTCCGATCGGATTCTGCATTAATTGCATGGATAATGGGAAAAAAATCACCGTCCCAAACGGGAATCAGGATGATTGGCGCGCATACGGATTCTCCCGGATTTCGGCTTAAACGAAATAGCACTTTTACCAAGACCGGGTACCTCCAATTGGGTGTAGAAATCTACGGTGGACCACTTTTGGCTTCCTGGACCGACCGTGACCTATCCATTGCCGGGAGGGTTCTGGTGAATGATTCCGGCAATATCGTTCCCAGATTAATCCGAATTCAACGACCCTTATTACGGATTCCTCAGCTTGCGATACACCTCAATCGCAAAGTGAATGATGACGGATTGGTTTTGCATAAACAGAATCACTTACCACCCATTATGGCTTTAATAAAAACAGGACAAACCGCTGATACAGAGTCTGTTATACAAAAATTGCTGAGCGAGGAGTTAGGCGTTGGTACCCAAAATATATTGAGTTGGGAATTGGAATTGGTTGATCTGCAGCCCGCCTCAACAGGTGGTTTGAACAACGAATTTATTTTCAGTGGACGGATTGATAATCTCGCCATGTGCCATGCTGCGCTTCTGGCATTACTGAATCAGACAAAGGCTCCGGATACAACCACGATGATCGCCCTGTTCGACAACGAAGAAGTAGGCTCGAATACGGTTAATGGGGGCGCTTCAACTTATCTCCGGAGCATGCTTGAACGCATTCTGGGTCAGGAGGAAGCAGGGCGGGAATCGATTTATCGTGGGCTTGCGAACTCGTTTTTCATTTCAGCCGATGGCGCTCACGCCGTGCATCCGAACTACGCTGAAATGCATGACGCCCAGCATCAGGTTCAGATGAATGGTGGTCCCGTGCTCAAACATAATGCTCAGGAACGCTATGCCACGGATGCAGATGGTGAAGCCGTTTTCGCGGCGATTTGCAAAGAGCTGAATGTTCCGCTCCAGCATTATGTGCATCGGACGGACCTGCCCTGTGGATCCACTATCGGGCCGGTGACAGCCACAAATATGGGCATCAGGGTTGTAGATGTGGGTAGTGCCATGTTGAGTATGCATTCGGTTCGGGAGACATGTGGAACGGCAGACCCGGCTATGATGACAGCCGTGTTGACACGGTACTTCGACAAAAAGAATTTATTGACTGTATAGTGCTATTATGGTTGAACATAGACGCTAGAGATAATCGTTTTGCAATTTTGGTTTTGAAAAAAATACGAGTTCGGTTATAATGCGTTTATCCTGTATAATGAAGCGTTGTTTCGGCGAAATATTGATAAACAAATAGGGTTATGATGGTTTCAAAAATTGATGAATTGAGCATTAATACGATCAGAATATTGGCTGCAGAGGCGATCCAAAAAGCAAATTCCGGACACCCCGGAACACCGATGGGAGCTGCACCGCTTGGTTTTACGCTTTTTCAACGCGTGATGAAGTTCAATCCGGCTGATCCGAATTGGCTGAATCGGGATCGCTTTATACTATCGGCCGGTCACGCTTCCATGCTCCTTTATGGGCTGCTCCATTTAAGCGGATTTGATGTGACGATGGACGATTTGAAGCAATTTCGACAGTGGAAAAGCCGGACACCCGGACACCCCGAATATGGCCATACACCAGGTGTTGAAACCACCACCGGACCGCTGGGGCAAGGTTTTGCCCACGCTGTGGGAATGGCCATCGGCCAGGCAAATTTGGCCGCACGATTCAATCGACCTGAACACAAAATTTTTGACCACCATATTTTTGGATTGATGGGTGACGGCGATATGCAGGAGGGCATTACCGCCGAAGCTGCCAGTCTCGCCGGACATTTGAAATTGGGTCGGCTCATCTTTCTTTATGACGACAACGGCATTCAAATCGAGGGATCAACCAATCTGGCCTACTCGGATAATGTCCGGGCAAGGTTCGAGGGCTATCGCTGGCACGTGGTGGGGCCGGTTGATGGGAATGATATTTCCGCGGTGGAAAATGCCATTCGCATGGGGATGGCTGACGATTCCAAACCCACGCTGGTGATCTGTAAAACGCAAATTGGCTATGGTAGTCCCAATAAAATGAATACAGCGGATGTGCATGGTTCGCCCCTGGGTGACGATGAGATTCGGCTGGTTAAAAAAACTTTGGACTGGCGATTTGAGGAGTCATTCCAGGTTCCTGATGAAGTCCGCGCGCATTTTCAAAAGGGAGGGGAACGCGGTCAACGGGCTTACGATCATTGGCAACAAATTTGGGAATCGTACCAGGTAAAATTCAGTGATGATGCCCTGGCGTTAAAATCACTTCTGTCCGGTCAGGGCAAGAAAGGGTGGGAGAAGGCGTTACTCGAATCCTTCCCAAAAGGAAAATCAATCGCCACGCGCTCGGCAAATGGATTCGCGCTCAATAAAATTAAAGAGTATTTCCCCGGGTTAATCGGAGGTTCCGCTGATCTGGCGCCATCCACAAAAACTCATCTGGTCTACGAGCCGGCATTTGGACATGAAAATTATGCGGGTCGTAATCTCCATTTTGGTGTTCGTGAACACGCCATGGGGGCAATCACAAATGGTCTGGTTTTGACCGGATTCCGTGCCTACAGCGGGACATTTTTGGTGTTTGCTGATTATATGAAACCGGCTATTCGTATGGCTGCGCTGATGAATTTGCCCAGCATCTTCATTTTTACCCATGACAGTATCGGTGTGGGCGAGGATGGTCCCACGCACCAGGCGATAGAGCAATTGGCGATGTTGCGCGCCATCCCCAATTTGGTGGTCTTACGACCGGCAGATGGGCAGGAGTCCGCCCAAGCCTGGCAGATTGCGATGGAACGAACAACCGGACCGACTGCCTTGGTGTTTACGCGCCAGAATACGGCTGCGCTGCCAAAAATTTCAGAAGATGCCGTATCGAAAGGCGCTTATGTGCTGTCAGATTGTGAGAATGCGGACAGGCTCATCATTGCAACGGGCTCCGAAGTGGGCATTGCCATGGAGGCAGTAGCATTGTTAAACGAAAAGGGCAAAGCCACGAGGGTGGTTTCCATGCCAAGTTGGGAGCTGTTTCGCCAACAACCTCAATCCTACCGAGATGCCGTATTGCCACCTGGGATCACACAGAGATTGGCAGTGGAAGCAGCATCGTCATTAGGATGGCATGAATTCGTGGGTGAGCACGGCAAGATTCTGTCAATGACGACATTTGGTGCATCCGCGCCGGCAGAACGGGTATTCGCAGAATTTGGATTTTCCGCCAAAGAAATCGTCCGGCGCTTGACCTAAAGCGGATGAATTTTACGGATTCGGTAGCTTCACTACTTGGAACAGGTGGAGCAGCCGTTTACATTTTCGAGCTTTTTGTCAACCGGTTAAATAAGCAAATTTTTGCATAGATTTTGAACACTGGTGCCCGTTCCTGTTTGGGTCTCTCGCAATGGAATCCTACTGAACCCCGTCAGGTCCGGAAGGAAGCAGCGGTAAGTGGTGAAACCATGTGCCGGGAGGTTGCCCAAGCAGGAACAGACAGCAGTAAAAATTTGCAAATTCCGAAAAACCGGTATAACAACAAGGAACCAGAAAAACCATCATTATAAAAGTTCACCTATTCTATGTCCTATAAAGTCCTCTCCATCAAATACCGACCACAACAATTTGGTGATGTGGTGGGGCAGGACCATGTAACCACCACCTTGCGAAATGCCATTCTCCGGGATCGTTTGGGGCATGGTTACATTTTCACCGGACCTCGTGGTGTTGGAAAAACGACCTCCGCTCGACTTCTCGCAAAAGCACTAAATTGCGAACAAGGTCAAAATGGCGAACCCTGTAATACCTGCGTTCGTTGTGTTGAGATTACCGAAGGCCGCAGTATGGATGTGCAGGAAATAGACGGCGCTTCCACCCGTGGAATTGATTCCATCCGGGAATTACGGGAGGTGGTGAAGTATCCCCCCACAAACTCCAAATATCGCGTTTATATCATTGATGAAGTCCACATGCTCACCAAAGAAGCTTTTAATGCGTTGCTAAAAACATTGGAAGAGCCGCCGGATCATGTGTTGTTCATTTTTGCCACCACAGAGCCTCACAAGGTTCCCCCCACCATACTCTCGCGCTGTCAGCGATTCGACTTCAAACGCATCGGCAGCAAAGACATTCTCATGCGTTTGAATGAAATCTGTACGACAGAAAATATCACAGCAGACCTGGATTCGCTGACATTGATAGCCAATAAAGCAGATGGCAGCCTCCGGGATGCTCAAAGTCTTTTAGACCAGGTGATTGCCTTTTCACCGGATGGCATTGACCTGAATTTGGTTCGCCAGGTTCTGGGAATCGTGGACATCGAAATTTACTTCAAAATGCTGGATGGTATTCTGAATCAAGCTGCAGATACCATTTTGCTCGCGCTGGAAGATTTACTGGCCGGCGGAATTGATGTGGCTGAATTCCTTGCCGGGTTCGCTGAACATGTACGCAATCTCCTCCTGACGAAAATTACCAACAGCACGGATCTCTTGAACCTGACAGAATCGGTCAAACAGCGCTTATTGACTCAATCTGAAAAATTTGATGCCCGTGAATTGGTTCGGATTCAAAATCTGACTTTGGAGACAATGCAGCAGTTACGACAGGCGACGAATCAGCGGGTATCAGCAGAATTACTCTTGGTGAAATTGGCAAAAATGTCTCGTGCCATTGCATTGGATGAAATTTTAGCGGGCTCGATCACACCACAGGTTGAAAAAAAAAATCCCGTTGGGATTCATGAGCCGACCGTAAAATTTCCTACCTGGGAAACGCCGCATAAAGTCGTAGAACCACCGGGGAATGTTCCGGTCAGCGCCGAAGCTAAACAGGCTAAAAGGCCTGATAGTCAGGAAGTTAAAGCACCTGACATAAACACGCAACCTTCCGATTTACCTGTTCAGGAAAGTGGTGATCCACAACCTCAGACTGCCGCTCCGGAGCCCAAGTCTGTGGACTTACCAACGCTCGAAATGATTCAGTCAAAATGGGTGGAGGTCGTTGCTGCACTGGCAAGTTTAAAACCGATGCTGGCCACATTTTTGGAAGAGGGTGGACCGGTTGCCATGAAAAAAGAGACACTGGAAATTCACTTCAATGTGGATCACGATTTTCAGGTCGAGAAATTGAAAAAGGAAAAAGAATTATTGGGACGAGCATTTGAAATCGTGTTTGAACGGCCGATTCATTTCAGGCTCGTAACAAAAGCGGATTACAAAGCTCAGACTCGAAAAGAAGACGAAATTTGGAGCCATCCGGTGGCTCAGCATGTCCTGAGTTTGTTTGATGGAGAAATTGTAAAAGACTAGGCAGAGATTGCACTTTAAGTGCAATCGGGATAAAAAAGGAGTGACGATGTTTCCAAAAGGTGGAATGGGCGGTCTGATGAAACAAGCCCAACAACTTCAGCAGAAAATGGCAGATGCACAGGAAGAACTTGTCAATATTGAGGTGGAAGGCAGTGCCGGCGGTGGCATGGTGAATGTCCGGGCAAACGGGAAACTGCAAATATTAGGCATTAATATTGATCCGGAAGTCTTACGGGACGAGAAGGAAATGATCGAAGATTTGGTGTTGGCAGCCGTGAATCAAGCGCTCACCAAGGCTCAGGATGCTGCCCAGGAGCATATGGGAAAAGTCACCGGTGGCATGCTGCCACCCGGCATGAAAATCCCCGGGTTTTAAGCATCAAATGAAATTACTACCAGAGTCTTTGGAGCTCATCACCGAACAATTGTCCCGTTTTCCGGGAATTGGCAAAAAAACAGCACAACGAATGGCGTTTGATCTGCTGAAATGGCCGAAGGATGATGTTCGTCATTTGGGTGATTTGCTCAAAGACAGTGTGGAGAAAATCGGTAAATGTTCTGTGTGCGGCTTGGTGGCTGAGATTGACCCCTGCCCGATTTGTGCCCATCCAACACGTGATGGCTCCGTGTTGTGCGTGGTGGAAGACACGATGGATGTCGTTGCCATTGAGCGGACGGGACGCTATCGCGGTAAATATCATATTCTGGGAGGTGTCCTGTCGCCCCTGGAAGGCGTCGGTCCGGCGGCTCTGAATATTGATGCATTCCTGATTCGGCTCGACCATGTGGAAGAGATTATTTTAGCGTTAAATCCCAGTGTGGAAGGGGAAACGACTGCACTGTATGTTGCTCGTCTTTTAAAAGACCGACCCATAAAAATGACGCGCCTGGCCAGAGGCGTACCCATGGGCGGTGACCTTGAATACATTGATGAAGCGACACTCGGTCGCGCTCTCGACGAAAGGAATCCCCTATGATTCGCAAGGCCATCCCCAACATCCTGACAATTTTCAGGATTGTTGCGACTCCCATCATCATTTGGTTTTTACTGGGATTCGATAACTTCTACATCCATCTCGTCGCATTCTTTTTATTCCTCCTGGCGTCACTGTCAGATCTGTTCGATGGCATCATCGCCCGCAGACTGGCTGTTGTGAGTGAGTTCGGAAAATTCATGGATCCTTTAGCGGATAAAATTCTGGTGAATGGCACCTTCATCACACTGAACATTTTGGACATTGTGCCGGTTTGGATCACCGCGATTGTCGTTTTTCGGGACGCTGCCGTAACCATGCTGCGGTGGGGAATGCTTAGCCAGGGACAATCCATGGAGACGAGCCGGGTTGCCAAATGGAAAACAACCTTCCAGTACATTTCGATGTATCTGGGACTGTTGATGGTGCTTTTGTACCATTGGCCGCAGTTACAGGATTTTGTCATCTGGTTGGAAGAATGGTCCTTCATTACCACCATTTTTGCCCTAACAGGCATTATAACCGCCTACACCGGTGCCCATTATTTTTGGGTCAATCGTAAAGCACTGAAAGTAATCCTCACCCAATGACCCCACGCCTGGCAGAATGGATCAGCACCGTTTTTTATGTGGGCCGGTTTCCGGTAGCACCCGGGACTGCCGGGAGTCTGGTAGCCGTTGGATTTGTCTGGTTATGGCAATCCGTTCTGGCCATAAACCTTGGTTGGACGATTCTCGCGGTGGTTTTATTGACAATTTTGGGCGTCGCTGCCTCGACGGTGCATTCCCGATCCCTGGGTGTTGAAGATCCTGGTGAAATCGTCATTGACGAATTTGTGGGGCAGTGGATAGGACTCATTTTAATCCCGGCACACTGGGCATTCTGGGTAGCTGCGTTTGTTCTTTTCCGAGTTCTTGACATTTGGAAGCCACTTTACATTGATAAAATCCAATCCTGGCCGAATGGTTGGGGCGTGATGGCTGATGATGTCCTGGCGGGTATCGTAACCTTTCTGATGATTCAACTTATTGTGATATTCATATGATTTATGCTGAACTGATTTCCATCGGGGATGAGCTACTCTCCGGCCTCACCATCGATACCAATTCAGCCTTCATTGCTCAGCAGTTCGAGAGTATCGGTATTTTTTCGCGTTGGAAGACTACCGTGGGTGATGATCTCGATGATATTTGTGGCGCATTGGAATCAGCACTGGCGAGAGCTGATGTCATTACCCTTACCGGCGGTCTCGGACCTACCCACGATGACATGACCAAAAAGGCGCTGTGCAGGCACTTCAATGTCGGAACGAAGTTCTATCCTGAAATTCTGGAAAAAATGAGACTGCGATTCGAGCGCCGGGGTTACCCATTTCCCATCATCAACAGGAATCAGGCTGAATATCCGGAGGTTGCGGAGCTGATGCATAACTCGGCAGGGTCGGCACAGGGCATGATTTTCAAGGTTGGGGAAAAGCAAATTTTCGTTATGCCGGGTGTCCCCCGAGAGATGAAAGCCATTACAACGGAGGAGATTCTGCCGCGTCTGATGAATCAAACTTCCCACCGCATGGTTCGGATGGAGATTCACACCACTGGCGTTCCGGAGTCTCAACTATTCGAACAAATTCACGAAATATTTGAAGCGGAACCGGCTGTACGGGTGGCGTATTTGCCGAAGCATACTGGTGTAACCATTCGACTTTCGCTTGCAGATGAGGCCGAAGCATCGGCGCGGGCGATTTTGTCGAATTTGGTTGAAAAGGTCACCAGGCGAATGCCGGAAGGCGTGTTCGGTTCTGGAAATGACACGCTTCCGGGCGTTGTGGGAGAATTACTGAAATTGCGTCACCTGAAAGTCGCCACTGCCGAAAGCTGCACCGGGGGCCTGATCGCCAGCATGATCACCGATGTGAGTGGAAGCAGCGACTATTTTGAAACAGGGTTTGTTACCTATGCTGACAAAGTCAAGCAAAGCCTGTTGGGTGTTCCACCGGACGTTCTGAAAAATGAAGGTGCTGTAAGCGAGGCAACGATTCGTCACATGTTGGCAGGTGCGCTGGAACGAACGAGCGCTGACTACGCCATTGCTGTTTCGGGCATTGCCGGTCCTACTGGTGGAACACCCGAAAAACCCGTTGGACTGGTGTGGATTGGTGTGGGGCGGAAAGACGATTTCGTCGTTAAACGCTACCAATTCGGTCGTGATCGTGTGATGAACAAGGAGATGACGGCCATGGCGGCGCTCAATCAACTTCGAATCAAACTGCAGCAGGATTTTGTTGGATGTATTTAGAAACCTACCGAACATTTTTCGGAGTGGAAATCGGTGCGCCGGCCGGAATGTTTTTATCCGAACTGCAGAATGATCTGAAAAAATATCCCGGACGGATCAAATGGACCGACATGTCGGCAATCCATATCACATTGAGCTTTCTTGGTGATACAGCGTCGGGACAGATTGAGACCTTATCACCTTTATTCCAGAAATTATGCGATGAGACGTCACCATTTTTGGTGGCATTAAACGAGACCGGAGTCTTTCCTCACGCCAATAGTCCACAAATCCTCTGGGTCGGGCTGGACGACGAGACCCAAACCTTGTCAGCCCTCAAAACGAAGATTGACGATGTTGCTTATGAGGCAGGATTTGCTGTTGACCGGCGCAGTTTTGTTCCTCACATTACTTTGGGCCGGGTTAAGTTTCTAAAACCAGCATCAGAGCTTTTGCATCAGTTGTTATCGGCGGAGTTGCCATCACTTGAATGGCATGTCCGGTCTGTCAATTGGTATCGCAGCATTTTAAAGCCATCCGGTGCGGAGTATTCTATCTTGAAAAAATTTGAACTGTTTAACGGAGGTTCGGTATGAGCGCAGCAGGAAGTCAAAATTCAGATAAATCAAAAGCCCTCGATTTGGCCACATCCCAGATTGAGCACCAATTTGGGAAGGGCGCAATCATGCGTTTGGGCGACAAGGAATCCCGGGTCAAAGTGGATGTCATACCCACCGGCGCATTGTCCCTGGATGCTGCCCTGGGAATTGGCGGCATTCCACGGGGCCGGGTGTGCGAAATTTTTGGACCGGAATCTTCCGGAAAAACGACGCTGACCCTGCACCTTATTGCCAATGCCCAAAAGGCAGGTGGATATGCGGCATTCATTGATGCCGAACATGCATTGGATCCCATTTACGCGCGTAATCTGGGCGTGGATGTGAAGAATTTACTAATCTCCCAGCCCGACAATGGTGAACAAGCCATGGAGATCACGGACACGCTGGTGCGAAGTAATGCATTGGACATTATCGTCATTGATTCTGTGGCTGCATTGGTTCCCAGGGCTGAACTGGAAGGTGAAATGGGCGATTCGCATGTGGGACTTCAGGCGCGTTTAATGTCACAAGCCTTGCGGAAGTTGACAGGATCGGTGAGCCGTTCACATACCAGTGTCATTTTCATTAACCAATTACGCGAAAAGATCGGCGTCATGTTCGGAAGCCCGGAAACGACATCCGGTGGTCGTGCCTTGAAATTCTATACATCCATCCGTCTTGACATTCGTCGCATTGGTCAGGTGAAAGAGGGGACGGATAACGTGGGAAATCGGGTTCGAGTCAAAGTAGTCAAAAACAAATTGGCGCCACCCTTCAAGGAAACGGAATTTGACATCATGTTTGGCGCCGGAATTTCCTATGAAGGCGATCTCATTGATCTGGCCATTAACGCGAAAGCGATTCAAAAGAGCGGGTCTTGGTTCAGCTACGGTGAAGAGCGGCTCGGTCAGGGACGCGAAAATGTGAAAGCGTTCTTGCGTGACAATCCGGACATCATGGCGAAAATCGAGACAGAGGTCAAAGGCTTTTTGGGGATGTTACCCGAAAAAGAGGAGCCCGCGCCGACCAAGGAGAAGTAGTCTTTCGATTGGACAAATAACTGATCACAACAATCATAGGCAGGGTCTTTCAGCACAACAACTGACAGACCCTGTTTCATTTTTATTAAAAGAAAAAAAGTAACATGGCTGTATTGACCAAACTTCGTACGCTCCCAAAACCGCCCTACAAGGTTGAGCTGTTTGTTGACGGCATGCTCTGGGAGACGGTGCCATTTGATACAATTGGTGAATTGCGATTAACCGAAGGGATGCAGCTTTCCGAACCCATGCGGCTGGAGATCAGACATTTTGTCTCAGTTTTTGAGGCGAAAGAATTGGCGATGAGACTGTTGGCGCAACGCGAGCGCAGTGCGGGCGAAATTCGGCAGCGATTGCAGCAGAAAAAACTGGGTGAGTGTGTCGATGAGGTGATTCAGTCTTTGGAGAAAATGGATTATTTGAATGATGAACGCTTCGCCAGGCTGTTTACCCGTGACAAGATCAATTTGAATCATTGGGGACCGCAGCGAATCAGGTCTGAGTTGTATGGGAAGAGTGTGGCGAAGGATGTCATCGAACGGGTGCTGAAAGCGGCGTTCGAAAAAGAGGATCAACAGGTTACCATAGAAGCGTTAATTGAAAAAAAATTAAAGGGGCAAACAGCCATCACGGACAAGGAGCGGCAGAGGGTCTGGAATTTTCTGATCCGTCGGGGATTTTCGACGAGTGATATTGCTATCGTACTTGGGAAAGTCGAGCGGGAATGACCAATGTCGAATTAGAGAAAGAAGAAAGAGGAGAGAGGAAGATGCCGAGTACGAGTACGAGTACCAGAACGAGATATTATTCCTGAGGCTGGGTGATTTTCTGTCGAATGACCAATGTCCAATTAGAGAAAGAGGAAAGAGGAAAGAGCAAGAACCCGAGTACGAGCACTAGTACGAGAAGGACTCACGAGATATTATTCCTGAGGCTGGGTGATTTTCTGTCGAATGTCGAATGACCAATGTCAAATGACCAATGACCAATGACCAATGTCCAATGTCAAAGCTCAAAACTCAAAGCTCAAAGCTCAAGTAGCGATCCACCCGCTCGCCCTTCGAGAACCTCAGGGAGACGAGCGGGAATGTCCAATGTCGAATGTCGAATGACCAATGTCGAATGACCACTGTCGAATTAGAGAAAGAAGAAA
>MNWS01000252.1 GCA_001872685.1 Fidelibacterota bacterium CG1_02_48_14 | reverse complement strand
TTTCAAGCAATTTGAGACCGCTAATGCGCGGCATGTTAATATCCAATAACACCACATCAAAAACCTCCCCCAGAAAGGTCTCCTCAGCCTTTCCAGGGTCATTTTCAGTTTTTACCTGGTACCCTAGTTCAAGTAAAAATTCAGAAAGGAAATAAGTGATGTCTTTCTCGTCATCAATCACAAGAATTTTAATGTTTCGAGTGTCATATTTTTCTGTCACATCGGGAACTTAGTGCAACGATCCGCCGATTGCTATACTGAATTTGAGTCCGCTTACAAGCTTGGTATAGGAATCCGTCCCCTCTTCATGAACTTCATTGCCCAACAGCAGATCACCTGGGGGTTTTCTAAAAGAGACCATTTGAACACTACACGGACTTGAGGCTTAAATAGCTCAATTCAACTCAATTCAACTCAAGCTGAAAATATTTAAGCTCTCGGGCACAATTTTACCGCCACGAATGCGGTGTTCATCTGAAAGCGATTGGCATTAACCTGAAAATAAATTAACGTATCGCACAAAAAACATCGGGCTGGCAGAAAAGTCATGCATTAATTATTGGGGGCATTTATGAAGCATTTTTTTCAAATCGTTGTTTTAGCAGTTATCATGATTTCCTTCGGATTTGGGCAGGAAAAAAAGTACGTGATCGGTTTTGATGCCACAACCATCGTCGGTAAAATCAAGGTTGTTGATGGGGGCGTAAAAAATGTTTTGGGGATCAGCCCGGTCCTCGGCATTGGCTATAAAAGTTATTTCAAACCACTCCAGCAGGACCAATACAGTGTGTACTGGAATATCGGTACGGACTTGATTATTTTGCCTTTCATTGGCATTGGAGCAGATTACCGCTTTAAAGCTGCCGATCTTCCATTATACGCCGGAATTAATGTGTCAAGTCGCGTGATCGGATTTCTCATTCCAATTCCAAGTATCAATATAGGTCTCTATTTCTAAGTCCTTACGACGAACAAAGTCTATTAAAAAAACGCCCTCGCCCGAAGGGCGTTTTTTTTAGAAGGGGTGGGATTTCAAGATATGTACTGGAATATCAGTGCTAAATCAGGCTGGAGCGGCAGACATTCGGAAACAAAAACTGTTGCCCCGGGGGACATTGGGTTCCACCCACACAGTGGCATGGTGCGCGTCAGCGATGCGTTTCACAATTGCCAGACCCAGGCCGCGACCATCGTGAACCCTGACAGATAATTGTACGCGCCGGGCAAATATGGTCTCACGATCAGATGCCGGGATCGTCGTGCCAAAATCTTTCACCTTGACCAGGACCTCATCACCATCCCGCTCACCCACAACCTGAACCACTTTTCCCGAACTTGCATATTTCATCGCGTTACTGAGATAATTTCGAAACACCTCGGCGATGAGTGGGTTGGCATCCACCACAAGATTCGGCTCCAATGCCAACTTGATCTGCATGCCCTGTTTGGCCAACTCAGAAGACATTTCATTCTTCAGTTGTACCAGGACTTCGTTTAATACCGTTATTTCTTTGGGAATTTCCTCACCCAGAATGGATTGTGTTAAAACTGTCGTGCTGGCAAGGACTTGCAGCAGGTTGGTACTGCCATGCTGAATCGCCGCGAGAACTTCGTTGCCCGGCTGATCCAGCAACGCAATTTGCGCCAAGCCGTTTATTGCCGCTGCAGGATTTTTAAGATCGTGCGTGATGATGTCAAGCAGCAATTCCTTCATGGAATTGGAATCAGTCAGAGCTGCGGCCAGTTTGCGATATTCCTCCGAAGAGTGAGCCAATTCCTTGCGCTGGCGATTGATGGTCTGATTCTTCTTCACCAATTTGACATTCTTCAGCTTGGTCAACTCCGCGTCGCGAATGGCTTTGTCCAGCTCCAATCGCTCCTTCAGCTCCAGCAATCGATCATCCATTTGGGATGCATAAATCTCTGCGTTGAGTTTGGTAATTTTTTCTTGAAACTGGAAAGCGTCCGGCCAATTATTTCTGGCTTTGTTAACCTCAACCAGCAGCTCATAACATGCCGCTTGCTCACTCTTTCTAATGGTAATGACCTGAGAATGCAGCACCTCGTTGGCAAGTTTTTCTGCCAAATCAAGACGACCCATTTCAAAATAAATATGACCCAGGGTGATATTAATTTTCGGCGTCCAATCCATGCCCGCTGAATGATTCGCAAGTTTCGCTGCTTTTTTCGCGTGGTAAACCGCGGCTTCCAGACTCCCCATCTTTTTATATGTCTCAGCAATCCGGCTCAATGAGTATATCTCAATGTCAATAATGCCACCGGCGCGCGCGTATTTCAGGGATTCAAAACTAAATTTCAGCCCTTGTTCGTAGTTTTGCTGCTTTTCAAAAATGCCCGCCAGATCATTTAAGAAATGGGCCGTGTAATAGTTGTTTTGGAGATTTTTGCTCAGGTCGAGAGCTTTTTCAATATACTCAATCGCCTCACTCAGTTTCCCCTGCTCATTCAGGCAAATGCCAATGCAACCCAGGGATTGTGTCATCCCCTCGGTATCACCAATTTTTTCCCGGATCCGTAAGGATTCAAGGTGCGCCCGGAGACTTTTTACAATCATGCCCAAATCAAAGAAGATCGTTCCCCGGTTCGCCAAAACACGAGCTTCGCCAGACAAATGCTTTAATTTTTTATAGATTCGTCGTGCTTTTTCTGCATTTTGCAAACTCTCATCGAATTTTCGCAGCTCCTTGTATACCAAACAAAGATTACTGTAAACCAACGCCAATCCTGTGTCGTTGGAAAATTTGCGATGAATTTTCAGGACTTGATCATAATAGCTCAGGCATTCTTCAAAATTATTTTGGCGAAGACAATTATTGGCAATCTGCGTGTACGTGCGCACCAGGAGTTTTTCGTCATGCTCCACCTGTTGTAATTCCAGCGCTCGCCGGGCATGTTCTTCCGCCTCGATGTAGGAACCTCTGGCAAATAAAATGTCACTTTTCAGGTTGTAAGCCAGCGAGGTAGTGGTTGGATCATTGAGCCGCACACCCAATTCCTGAATCTGGATGGCATAATTTTCAGCTTTTTCGAAATCCTGGTTCACCTCCTGGCGACCCGTCTGACTCAGCCAATCTGCCAAAGTCCGTCCCTGAAGTCCTTCACCATTATTTTGATGTTCCGATATTTTAGGTCGTTTTGTCATTTCTAGTCTAAAGTGACTGTCCTTCAATTTTCCCGGCAACTCATCGGTATACTGTCATTTACCCCGGTGCTAAAATACGAAACCCAGCCTTCGGAAGTAACTTCAAATTGGTTTAAACGGATATGGAATCATGTTAACGGTACTAGTCTCCGGTAACAAATTTTTCCCGCGAGTTTACCAGGCAATCTATTGGCATTTTTGATCTTGATGAATTCACCGGGAAAATCCCGAATGTCCCGTTTGCGTCAACACAGAATATCTGTAACTTCCTGGCATATTTTCCTCATGGGAAAATTCGATGCTGGGTGAGGAATATAGATGTAAATCAAGGCTGTTTTTTTTTGGGGGGGTGACCAAAAGAGTACCGCTTTCATCGCCAATCTTTAAATGGTTATTATGCCATCTTTATGAAGACCTAAATGAATAGTTTTTACAAAAAAAGAACGACACATACTCCCGGTCATTTGATTCTGGTTTTGACAATTTTTACGATGCTGAGCCATTTCCCTAATCTGCGGGCGGACACGCCGGTTGAAGGCATCGAAGAGGGAAAATCGCGTATCCGGCAACTTTGTCAACTTGCTTACGAACAACGACTCACTTCCCCGCACGATGGCATGAGCCATGCGAACACCGCATTGGAGCTCGCTGAAGCTCAGGATGATTCCCTCCTCATCACATTGGCGACACGAATGGTTGGTGTCCTGTCGGATTATACGGATCAGGATTCCATTGCCCGGGTTATGCTGCAAAAGGCTTATCAATTCTATCAGCGACGGCAGGTGACCGAGGAACAGGCACACACCGGGTTCGAACTTGCCCGAGTGTACGCTGATTTTCAGGACTTTGCTGGGGCAGTCAGGTTGATGAATAATAATTGTTCAATCGTGGATACTTTGTCGGACGCGGCATTTTCAGGAGATTTTCATAACTATCTGGGATTGAATCTGTGGAAACTCGGTCGGTTTGGCGAAGCGGAATATCAATATCAGATCGCGTTGGAAAGCTATCATAAAGTCCTGCAACCCAAAGATTTTGCCTATACCTATAATAACCTGGGGGTGTTGTACTTCAATTGGAACCGTTACAATTACGCCCTGGATTATTACCAAAAATCACTCACCCACTTTTCAGAAGCGCAGAAAGATGCCTCTGTTGCGCTGGTTTTGGGAAATATCGGTGCAACTTATTATCGAATTGGGTTGGATAGTCTGGCCCGGGCATTCCTGGGCAAAGCGCTGGAACAATCCAGGGCTTGCGGTTCGATTCCATCAGAAATGAATGCCTATGACTGGCTCGGTAGTCTGGAACTCAGTAGTGAAAATTACACCTTAAGCCGGCAATATTTTGAAAAGGTTAAATCCTACTATCAATCCTTAAAGGACTATTCAGGCGTCGCCCGAACTGAGGTAAAACTTGGAGAATTGCACGCCATTCATTCTCAGTTTGCCACAGCCGGAGTCCATTTTCAAGCGGCCCTCCAAAATGCCCAGCGGGTCAGCGACGATTTCGAAATCACACGATCATCCTATCAAATTGGCCACAATTATTTATTTCAAAATGATTTTGAATTGGCACATCATCATTTGTCTAAAGCGTTGACACTGGCTCAAAGTCGCGGGTTTCCCGATTTCCAGGCACAGATTTTTAGAGATTTAAGCCTGTTGGCCACCCATAAAAATCAGGGCACGGAAGCGTACAGGTATTTGAAACTTGCCCGGGCGATTGGTGATTCTATCTCCTCGGCCAGTTTGCAGAATAAAATCAGCGAACTAGAGGTTCGATATGAATTGATGTCCAAAGACAAGGAGATTCTGATCCTGCAGGAGGAACAGCGAATAAAAAATCTGGAATACGAACAGACGATGATGCGTAACCGGATATACTTGTTAAGCGCATTTCTCCTGGTTCTGATTATGGCCGGTCTCATTTTGAGTTATCGCAAACAACAGCTCGCCGCACAAACGATTGCCAAATTGAACCGTGAATTGGAGCAGGCATTGGAAGGACGCAATCAGTTGTTCCGGATATTGGGACACGATCTCCGGGGACCCTTGGGGAGTGTTCGCGGTCTTTTGCGGATGATGGCAAATGAGGAAATTGAAGAACGGGAACGCTCGACTGTCCTCGAAAGTTTGAGCCAAAGTGCGGATAGTGTTTATGTGCTGCTCGACAATCTCCTAGATTGGGCGCGAATGCAGACTGGCAAAGTCAAACCTGCCCCGGAGGTCATTGAGATGCAAAATTTGTTGTCAGATGTTCACCATCTGTCCGCGTCATCACTGAATCAGAAAAATATTGTCTTGTCTCAGCAGGTCGAGCCTGGGTGTCAGGTATATGGCGACCGACAAATGATATTTACACTTTTTCGGAATCTGGTTTCGAATGCGATTAAATTTACGCCTCCGGGCGGGCACGTTTCCATTGCCAGTGCGACAGATCCGGTCAAAAGCATGACCGTCATTGAAGTCAAAGATGATGGAATCGGAATACCGGGGGAGTTTGTTCAAAATGTCTTCAATCCCAGTCACAACAAACATCGGCGCGGGACGGGTGGAGAACCTTCAACGGGGCTGGGTCTGATGCTGGTCAAGGAATACATAGATCAGAATAATGGCCAAATCATGGTTGAATCGAGGGTAAATGAGGGCACGGTTTTCAGAGTGACGTTACCCGGAGCTCCGTCGAAACGGTGATCGGAAACGCGTTAATCTTTCTCTACTTCAACAGAAATTCTATCGATTTTACTGTGAAAAAATTGCTGGCGCGATGTCCAGTTATCGTATGATTAATAAATACTGGAACCACCCCTCCAGATCATGCTACCGGGATGGAAGTCATCAGCCCTTATACGACCCGTTATCCTGAATATTCTGTATCTCACCGTCCAGCAGATTGACAATCCGGTCAGCGTGTCGTGCATATTCCGGTGAATGCGTCACCATTACGATGGTGGTGCCTTCGTCATTCAAATCCGATAACAACGCCATCACCTCTTCACCATGTTTCGTATCCAAATTACCGGTAGGTTCATCCGCCAGAATCACGGCAGGCTTTGTGACCAACGCTCTGGCCACCGCAGCGCGTTGCTGTTGACCGCCGGAAAGATGTTGAGGAAAGTGGTTACGACGATGTGCAACACCGACCTTCCCCAATAATTCATCAACCCGCTGCTTCCGCTCCGCCGCCGGGACATTTTGATAGAGCAGCGGCAGTTCGACATTTTCAAACACGGACAATTCATCAATGAGATTGAAATTCTGAAATACAAAACCAATGTGATTTCGCCTTAATGCCGTGCGCTCTTTATCATTTGCTTTCAGGATGTCGTGATCCAGGAAGTAAAACTCACCACCACTGGGCGTATCCAGCAATCCCAGAATATTCAAAATCGTACTCTTCCCACAACCGGAAGGTCCCATAATGGCTAAAAATTCCCCTTTCCGAACTTCCAAATCCACCTGATTTAGAGCCGTTGTCTCCACCTCTTCTGTTCGAAAGACTTTGGTCAGTTTAGATGTGCGTATCATGATTTTCATTCCTTCCAGAATTACTTACTTAAATAATGAGTCGTTCAATCAGTCAATCAATGAATTACCTACTTGCGCCGGTCTTGCTGCAGGACAAGCCGTTCAATATCACCAAAATTATCATACCCTGAAGTGATCACCCGATCCCCGGGAGCTAACCCTTCCAACACTTCGAAATAATCCCGATTCTGACGACCCAGCCGAATGGGAACACGCATCGCCTCTTTCTCATTGTCGGATAATCGGTAAATCCAACGGCCACCCGTGGTTTGATAATGCGAACCCCTGGCGAGCAAGATTTGCTCCGAAGATTCACCCATTTCCAGATTGAATCGTATCGTCTGACCCCGACGAATGTCCACCGGTTCACCTGTGGGGAATGCCATTTCAATGGCGAATTGTCCATTCACCACCTCAGGATAAATTTTATCCAGCGAGAGCGCATAACTCTGGCCGGATAGGTCAAATTGCCCCCTAAGTCCGGTGGAAATCCTGGTGATGTAATACTCATCAACCTGCGCACGAATTTTAAATCCGTCCAGAATATCAACCTGTCCCAACCGCTCACCCCGGACTTTGGACTCACCCACTTCCGCGTTCAGACTGGTAAGCTGACCACTGACCGGTGCGCGTAGAACCAGACGATCCAGGTTTTGTTTGACAATCCCCAGGTTCCCACGCATCCGCTCCAACCCCTCTTCCAATTGCTGGATTTGTGTGGCGCGGAACAATGAATCAGCATGAAAACTCTTCATCGTCAGATCGCGTTTGCGTTTCAGATAATTGTGCGTGTCACGAGCCTCTTCCCAGGTTTGTTGGGCGATGAGATCTTTTTCTTTCAGCTTATTGGCTGTCTCGTAATTGCGAGCCTGATTTTCAATAGCGTGATCCAACTCCAGAATTTGCGTCTCCAATGCCAGACGATTTTGTTCCATAGCCAGTCGGGTGTTCCGCAAATTGTTGCTTTGTTGGAACAATTCGGCTTCCCGATACATGATGTCCAGCAATAGATTGGTATTGGACAGGCGTAAAATCGTGTCCCCCTGTGCCACCATGGATCCGGCTTCCAGGTAGATCGTGTCAACCTGCCCACCTTCCACAGCATCGAGATAAACGGTTCTGATGGGAACGACACTGCCGGTCAGGGGCAGGAAATCCTGAAATTCACCCTGTTTGACGGTTCCGATGGTCAAGCGATCCATTTCCACATTGAGCTTAGGCGAATTATCACCGAATAGTTGATACACGATCAATCCCACCACGATTGTCCCAACCACGAGGTAGATCAGGCGTCGTAAGGTCCATCGTTTTTTCTCTATTTTTCGGTCCATACCCATATTACTGCACCTGATTATTCATACTTGAGTGCTCGCACAGGATCACCCATCGCAGCCTTCATTGATTGATAGGAAACGGTAAGCAAAGCAATCATGATTGCCGCAAAAGCCGAGTATAGAAACGGAGTCGGTGACAATTGGATCCGATAGGCGAATCCCGCCAGCCATTCACGCATGAGATACCACGCGATGGGTGTCGCCACCAAAGCTGACGTGATGACCAAATTCATGATTTCCTTACCCAGCAGGACAACAATGTTGCCACTGGAAGCGCCTAAGGCTTTCCGGATACCGATTTCCCTCGTCCGCTGAACAGCATTAAATGCTGCCAATCCGTACAATCCCAGCGACGCCACAAAAACGGCCAAAAGTGCGAAAACGCTGAAAAGTGTCCGGGTCTGGATGTCTGCCTGGTAGAGATTATCAAAACTCTCGTCGTAGTTGAAATGCTCGAACGCCTGATTATTGGAGAATTCCTTCCACTTGGTAGTGACACTGGCCAAAAGCGCCGGGAAATTGTTTGTGTTGTATCGAATGCTCTGATAGCGACCGATATAGGGTCCGTCCCACATTACAAACACCAGTGGCTTGATGGGTTCATGCAGGGTTTCGAAATGAAAATCTTTCACCACACCGATCACCGGTAATTGTTGCGGTTCTTGATTCGGACCGCGTGGATGCGTCAGGACTGCCGTAGTTGGATCGTCCAATCCGAACGATCTGACAGCCGCTTCATTCAGGATAATGGCACCGCTGTCGGTTGGGAAATCACGACTGAACCAGCGGCCTGCCTTCATTTTGAGCTGGTAAACGTCGGCAAAATCGTGATCAACGATTTTTTGCCATACCAGATTTTGCTGATTCGCGTCCTCTCCCTGAACATTATAAGGTGTAATGTTTTCATGTTGTTGAACCGCCATGATATTCTGATTCCCGGTAACCCCCACAACGCCTGGTAGTTGACGTATCTGCTCTTTAAAGGTGGAAGCCTGGGTCTGCAGGTCATCGGTTTTTTCCACCACCAGAATCCCGTTTTTGTTGAATCCAAGCTCCTTGTGCATGACATAACTGAGTTGACCGCGAACCACAAGGGTACCGATGAGAAGTACGATGGAAACGGAAAACTGAAATATCACCAGCGCTTTACGCAACACGATTGAACTGCGGCTACGGTGGAAGGAGCCTTTTAAAACCTTGACCGGATCAAAATTAGCCATCACGAGGGCTGGGTAAATTCCAGCCAGGATGCCGATAATAATGGCCGCCAGTAATAGTTCCGGCATGAACCAACCAGCGGTCAGGTAGGGAATCTGAAGTGGCTTACCCGTGAATTCGCGAAGCGCCGGCAAGGCCAGTTGCGCCATGAGAACCCCAACAATGACAGCCATGATTGCCGTGAGGACAGATTCAGTCAGAAACTGGGTAATCAGTTGACCACGGCTGGCACCGATCGTCTTACGCAAACCGACTTCTCGTGCCCGATACAGTGATCTGGCCGTTGACATATTGATGAAATTGATAATGGCAATCATCAACAAAAACACACCGACGACGGAAAAAAGTACCAGCCAGGTATAATCGCCACCCGGCTCGATTTTCATACTGCCCTGAGCTTTTAAATGAATATCAGTGACGGGCTCGATGTAATAGGACCAGAGACCACCATTATTCAGAAATTGCTGAAAATCCATCCCCATAAAGCGCTCAACCTGGGGTGCAACATACTTTTCCACCAGTTGTGGCATTTGCGCTTCCAAATCGGCCTTCGTGATACCATCCTGGACACGGACGTAGGTCATCACATTGTTATTGACCCACATATCCTCTCCCCGTCCCTGGCGACCACTGGTGGATAGAAAAATATTCATCGAGGAAAAATGCGTATTACGGGGAATATCTGCCAGAACGCCCGCAACGGTGTAATCCGCACGGCGATCAGCGTTCAGTACCTTTCCGATAGGATCGTCATCACCGAAATACCGTTTTGCAACGCTTTCGGTGATCACCAAATGGTTGGGATGGCGGAGGACAGTTTTGGGATCGCCGCGTAAAAGCTGAAGCTGAAAAACATTGAAAAAATTACTATCAGCCCAGGCAAATCCCTCTTCACTGAAGACTTTTTCTTCATAGCGCAGGACGGGGAAACCTGGATTCTGTAAACGAGTGGCACTAACCACACCAGGAATTTCAGCGATCAAGGCAGCCGCCATGGGCGGTGGTGTGATGGGATCAATGAGTTCCTGCTCACCGAGACGGCCGTGCAAGCCAACGCGATAAATATTTTCGGAATCAGAGAAATGACGATCCCAGGATAATTCATCGGAAACATAGAGCATCACCAAAAGGCACACGGCAACTCCCGTGGCTAATCCCAGGACATTTATAAAGGAAAATACTTTGTATTTCACCAGGTTGCGAATGGCGACTTTCAGGTAGTTTTTAATCATTTTCGATGACCCTTTGTTCTGATGTTAACCTGCCCGGGATTTCTAAAGAAGCGCGTTTCGCGTCAAAAAAACGGGTTGGCAAGTAGCGCATGCCTTTGACGCAGGGGCGGGTGCGTGGTTGCCTCCTCTTTCAGCAATAGATTGTCGCATTTGATGAACGACAATAGGTGATTTTGACAGCATTTTAATGAGACTTAATTTCCAGTAACCGACTGAATGATAGGATGTTAGCGTGTTTCCATATTGAGCCGGGTTCGGTTCGTTTGCTGTGAGCAGGCAGCGAAAAATAAACTGACCCCTATGCTTTGGTATTCACCACGGCCAGGCCCCAATGAGCAGGCTTGAGTGGCATCTATTTGTTTCACCAATTCAGTGAATGATCAGTTGGGGCAACAAAAAACCCCTTTATTGGCTTTGACTATAATTTCCTAAATGATTAATCTATGTGTGCTTATAAAAATAAATATGAGGTGAGAACTTGAAACTTCGGCAGTGTATTCTAAAATTGATTTTATTGACCGGAGGTGTTTTTGCCCGCGAGGCAATTCCATTCCCGGGTAACGCCGATGTCACCACCATTCGGGTAGGTATCTACCAAAATTCACCCAAGATTTTCACGGATGATTCTGGCAATCCCAGTGGCATTTTTGTCGAAATTCTGCAACAAATTGCCCAGGACAATGGCTGGGCGCTGGAATTTGTTCCCGGCGAATGGTACGAAAACCTGCAACGCCTGGAATCAGGCGACATTGACCTGATGCCCGATGTGGCATATTCTGATGCCCGCGCCCAACAATTCGATTTCAACAAAATCACGGTGCTGAATAATTGGGCACAAATTTACACCACCACTTTGTCGGACATTGAAAGTGTTGCTGACCTTGCCGGGAAAACGATCGTTGCCATGCGTGATGATTATTCTTATGTGGAATTCAAACGCGCCTTATTGGAATTTGGAATAAAATGCCGGTTCCTGGAGGTTGATAGTTTTGAAGAGGTATTCCTGGCTTTAGATGATCGTCGTGCTGAAGCAGGTATCATCTCCCGATTTTTTGGTCTAAGCCACCACAAAGAACATGAT
>MNWS01000186.1 GCA_001872685.1 Fidelibacterota bacterium CG1_02_48_14 | reverse complement strand
TTATCTGGCGGATGAAGATCAATGGCGTCCCACCCAAAAAGGTGTTACGGTTGCACCTAAACTCTGGGAAGATTTTAAAAAGGGCGTGGAAGAAGCTGAAGCGCTTTTAAAAGCTGAAGGACTGCTATAACTCCCTGAGCTACAAACATGACATCAAAAAGGCTTCCCAACCGAGAAGCCTTTTTTTATTTCTACTGCACTGAAAAATCAGGTTTAGCTGATTAATTGCGCTTCCATGGTAATATCAGCTTTCAACAGACGCGAAATCGGACAACCCGCTTTTGCATTTTTCGCCGCTTCCTGAAATTTCCCGGCATCAGCGCCCGGAATTTTCGCTTCAACTGCCAGATGAATCGCAGTCACCGTCCAACCGGCATCCAGTTTATCCATCGTCAATGTGGCGGTCGTATTCAGGGCTTCCGGTGTGATGTCGGCTTTGCCCAATTCGGCTGAAAGCGCCATGGTGAAACAACCGGCATGAGCTGCGGCAATCAACTCCTCCGGGTTGGTTCCAATACCATCTTCAAAGCGTGTGCTGAACGAATATTGCGTGTTTGAGAGAACCCCACTTTTCGTGGAAATCAACCCTTTGCCATCCTTTAGACTTCCCTTCCAATTGGCCGATGCAGTGCGTTTCATAAAATTTATTCCTTTCGATTGATGTTGAAATTCGGCAATAAGGTAATGAAAAATGAATGGAAGACATTAGTTATTGGACATTGAAAACGCCGCGTGTCTAGCTGAGGCGAGCGAAAGGGAGATCGAAGCTCGCACGGCGTTTTGTTCTTTGAGCTTTGAGCTTTGTTATTCCCCTCCCTCGGAGGGGTGGCCGAAGGCCAGGGTGGGTAAATTTTGAGTTGTGAGCTTTGAGCTTGGTCTCGTACGCATTCTCGGCTCTTTCATCTTTCTCTCGATTTCGAAAACCAGGTTGGCTGCGCGAAACCTGGTTATAACGCAATTACTCCGCCTGCCGCAACAGTTTAAGTCGCAATTGGCTCGCCGGTGTAAAGAACTGCCGATAAATAAACGCCAGTGAAATGACATTGGCCAGAGTCGCCGTTGTGATCCACATGTACATAATCATGATCTGATACCGCACAGCGATCAACGGATCAATTCCCGCCAGAATTTGACCTGTCATCATACCCGGTAATTGTACCAAACCTACCGTCATCAGTCCGTTGATATTGGGAATTAATGCTGCCCGAATCGCCTCCACCAAACAGTTATGAACAGCGATCCGAACGGGTGCCCCCAGACTCAAAAGTGTCTCGATTTCATTCTCGCGATGCTTCATTTCAGCGATAAACCGGTTGGCCGTAAGGGTCATGGAATTCAATCCGTTGCCGATGATCATCCCGGCGATGGGTATCATGGCAAAGGGATAGAACCACGGCTGCACATCCATGATAAATTTCAAAATCGTTCCCAGGACGATCACCACCGTCACACCCAATGACCCGGTAAGAATCAGGTAATAGTACGGAATGGGCAATTTTTGGCGATGATAACCTTCATAACTGGCGATGAGAATCATCAGCACCAGCAAGCCCACCATGAAATACCAGTGCTCCTGTTTGAAGATGAAGGAGAGAATAAACCCCATCAAGGTCAATTGGATAAATGTCCGGGCGGTACCGATGAGCAATGTTTTTTCCAGCCCAATTTTCCAATAACGCATGACGCCAAATGTCACCGCAATGAAAACCAGCGAAACGAGAACGTCCGGCCAGGTGATCACATAAAAATGGTTCTGCATGACCTAGTCCTCCGCTCCGTTTAAAAAAGATCGAACGACAGGCTGCTGAGGATTTTCAATTACGCTAATGTCTCCATCTTCCACCACTTCACCATCGATCAGAATGATGAACCGTTGGGCGAATTTTGCGGCCAACTGATGATCATGTGACACCATAATCACCGTTAATCCCAGCTCTTCCTGGACCTTTTTAATGCGCCGCAGGATGCGTTGCGCCAATTGCGGATCAAGATTTGAAGTCGGTTCGTCAAGTAACAGGACATTCGGATTATTCATGAGCGTCCGCGCCAGGGCCAACCGCTGTTTTTCACCACCGGAAAGTGATTTTGCCTCCCGGTTCAGGTCGTCAGCACTCAGACCAACCCGTAGAAGGTGCTCAACGAGTTCCTCGTCTGTGGCATTAAAATCCTTCCGCCATTTTTGAAAAATGAACAAATTTTCACGCACCGTACCAGCCAGAATAGCCGGTGTTTGAAAGACCATGCCCACACTGCGGCGCAATTCTGTGATGGGAAGCTCCAAGATATTTTCACCACGATAGCGGATTTCACCGGCCGAAGGTGAGTCCAGGCCATTAAACAATCTCAGGATAGTGGTTTTCCCGGCACCGGAGGGTCCCAGCAACGCAACAAATTCACCCGGATGAAACACCAGCGAGACATTTTTTAATATTTCCCGGTCATTCTCAATCCGGGTCGTATGGTCTAATTCAAAAATGGGAGTCTTTGTCATGAGTGGCCGAAAATAACCCAAAATTCCGAAAAAATGAGTCCGATCTACACCTGAACCAGCACGTGTTTTCCATCTGGTTCATCTTAATTTTCGCGACAAAAAAATAGAAACCGTCGAAACGAGGTTGAGCATAATGAGACATTTAAATACAACTGATTTCATGAATTGGTCCGGGCTATTCGATGAGGAGGAAATTCTCATCCAAAACACTGCTCACGATTGGGTGCGGGAAAGATTTTTACCAAACATTCGGAAGCATTATCAGGCCGGGACTTTTCCCATGGAATTGGTTCCTGAAATGGCTGAACTGGGATTTTTTGGTGCCAACCTGCCCGAGGAATTCGGTTGCGCTGGCGTGAATAATGTCGCTTATGGACTGATTATGCACGAGTTGGAGCGCGGCGATTCGGGACTGCGCAGCTTCGCTTCCGTGCAGGGCGCTTTGGTGATGTGGCCCATCTGGCAGTACGGCTCCGATGAACAGAAGCAGAAATGGCTGCCCAAGCTGGCCTCGGGTGAAATCATCGGCTGCTTCGGACTCACGGAGCCTGATCACGGCTCCGACCCCGGTGGTATGGTGACCCGAGCAAAAAAAGAGGGCGACAGCTACGTCCTCAATGGCGCTAAAATGTGGATTACCAATTCGCCTCTGGCTCACTTGGCACTGGTCTGGGCCAAGGATGAAACTGATGTGGTTCGCGGCTTTCTGGTGGAGCGGGGTACACCAGGATTCGAAACACCGGAAATTACCGGCAAACTGTCCCTGCGTGCCTCTGTAACGGGGGAGATCGTCCTGCAAAACTGTCGCATCCCGGCGGAGAATATGTTACCGAAAATTCACGGACTGCGTGGTCCGTTATCCTGTCTCACTCAAGCCAGGTATGGCATCAACTGGGGTGTTGTGGGAGCTGCTACGGCTTGTTATGAAGAGGCTTTGGATTATGCCAAATCTCGCATCCAATTCGATAAGCCCATCGCCGGATTCCAACTCACACAGCAAAAATTGGCCGAAATGGTGAACGAAATTACCAAGGCGCAATTCCTAACCCTGCAATTGGGTCGCCTCAAAGACCGTGGTGAAATGCAGCACTGGCAAGTGAGTCTGGCCAAGATGAATAATGTTCGTATGGCGATGGAAATTGCCCGGTCAGCACGGACAATTCTGGGTGCCAGTGGCATTGTCGACGAATATTCCTGCCTCCGTCACGCCAACAATCTAGAGTCGGTGCTGACCTACGAAGGGACGCACGAAATTCATACTTTGGTGGTGGGAAATCAGATTACCGGAATTGAAGCATTTAGGTAGACGGAGCCTGGATATTTGATACTTGAGCTTAGAAAGTCCCCTCCTTGGAGGGGTGGCTCGATAATCGAGCCGGGGTGGGTTTAATCAGGATTTCTTGCGTAAAATCCTTCCGATTCTATCGATCACTAGTGGCGATTCAGGAAAATCTTCCAACGAGAGTTTTCGCATTTCATTGATTGCCCTGCCAGTCGGATCCAAGACCGGACCACCGCTTCCCGGTTGTTTTATACCGATGACCTGCCCGGCTAAAAACCGACCGTTTTTATCAACCTCAATTTTCAACAAGGGTCCGTGATTGCCTTTGTCCCTCAGGTTGAAGCGGGCATACGTGCAAAAATTTCCCAGGCTGTAGGCAATCAATCGATCGTTGTAGAGTTCAATCGCTCGGGTAACATGCGGGCCGGAACCAAAGATCACATCCGCACCGGCATCAATCATGGCATGGGCAAATTGGTACACATTTCCCCGATTCTCACCTAAAAACCATTCTGTTTCACGCGTGACATGATCCGCGGAATCACCTTCGGCGCCACCGTGCATGGAGACGATCACGATGTCAACTTTCGCTGCCAGCTTCCGGACAATTTTTTGTGCCGCAGCAATATTGTGGATACTCAGCGTACCCTTGTTCGGTGAGAAAGCGCAAAAACCATAACGGACGCCATTTTTAGTAAATATCGTGTCCGGCCAACTGGCATAACCCGCGTGATAAATTCCCACCCGACTAAGGTTGTACATCGTACTCGTACGACCTTTATCGCCAAAATCCCCGGAATGATTGTTTGCCAAGCTCATTAGATCAAATCCGGCATCAGCCAAATAATCGGCAAAAATGGTTGGTTGTCGGAAGGCGTAACACCGGGTGGAGTCATCACATGTCTTAGCAATGCCGCCTCTGTCAAGGAATGTACCCTCGGAATTTCCGAATGTCACATCGGCATTCCGTGTGATCGCCTGTAAAGGTTCAAGCAGATTGCGTCCGGCAGGTGGTAAATAGCTCGCGTTGGGGAAATTCGTCCCCTGCATAATGTCGCCCACAGCGATGAGGGTAATGGTGTCATTGTGGGCAGATTGGGCATTCAGGCTTGACGACAACAAAGCCCATAAAAAAATAATAGTTTGCGTTTTCACAGTAGGCCAAGTTTAGAGTGATTCGGGTGACAAACAAGGAGTTTGAATAGGTATTGGAGGCTGTGTATTATGTTGGTTGTACGCTCAGGGGAACCGTCTTTGTACAACTATTTACGGAACCCAATTTATTCCGCTTCGCGTCCGGAAATTGGTTTCAATTCGGCTGCGTATGGTCTGAATGCCCTTCGATCGTCGCTGCGCTCCGCCTCAGGGCGGCCATTTTCCTTCACGAAATTCATTATCCGATTAAATCCGCTGAATCCGTGGTTGAAAATGACTTTTGATTTGTCCGCGTTAATTCGCGGCAGATGTAATTATTCCTGTTCTTTTTTCTTGATCCGTCAGTAGCCGGAGACACAAAAAAAGAACCAAAAAATCAAGTCTGTAAAAGCCTTCTCCGGTCGCTGTCACAACCTTTACTACAGCAAATCGAACTCAGACCGCAGAACGGTCTTCAAACATGATTTGCTGTTTAGCGTTGCGGTTGTTCCAGCTTTATTCCGGAAAGTCTTTTAATGACATTTATTAAGTAGGCTTTGGCCTCTTAAAATATCGTCGTACGATCCATTGACCTCGGCGTTCTCGTATGTTGCTCTCCCATCCGCCGGATCCGCATCAGCTGCGGCTAATTATAAATCTTGTCTGTGTTTGTCCGCGTTTACCTGTGGCAAAAAATCTTAAATCTGAATCCGCTCCAATAACCACGATTTGAGCTGACTGACATTGACCCGGATTTGCTCCATGGAATCGCGGTCACGAATCGTCACAGTGCCATTGTCTTTGGTCTCATAATCAATGGTCACGCAATAGGGTGTTCCGGCCTCATCCATGCGGCGATAGCGACGACCGATTGCCGCTTTTTCATCGTAAAAGACATTGAAATGTTGCTGCAAATCCTCTTTGATACTGGTGGCAAGTTCGCGCAAACCATCTTTTTTCACCAACGGCAGAATCGCGACTTTGATGGGTGCAATCCGGGGATGAAAATGCAACACCGTCCGCTCAGAGCCATCTTCCAAAGTCTGATCCTCGTAGGCGTCGCACATCAAAGCCAGCAGCATGCGATCACAACCAACGGAGGTCTCGATGATAAACGGGAGATATTTTTCGTTCGTGGCCGGATCCAGATATTCCATGTTTCGTCCGGAGAATTCCTGATGCTGGCGCAAATCGAAATCAGACCGGTTATGAATGCCCTCCAGCTCTTTCCAACCGATTGGGAACTTGTATTCGATGTCAAATGCCCGCCGGGCATAATGAGCAAGTTCGCCGGGTCCATGTTCATGGAAGCGTAAATTTTCCTTCGTCAGTCCCACCAGATCGTAAAAGGCGATGCGCTCGGCCATCCATTTTTCAAATTCGGCGTCCGATTCGGCGGGATTCACGAAATACTGCATCTCCATCTGCTCGAATTCACGCGTCCGGAAGATGAAATTTCCCGGCGTAATCTCATTGCGAAATGCTTTACCGATCTGGGCAATACCGAAGGGGATTTTCTGACGATAGGTATCTTTGACATTCAGAAAATTGACAAAAATTCCCTGAGCAGTTTCAGGTCGTAAATAGATGACCGCGCCCTCTTCTTCAACCGCACCCATGGTGGTTTTAAACATCAAATTGAACTGCCGGGATTCGGTTAATTCACCACCGCAACTCGGACATTCGCGCTTTTCGACATTCTCCGGAGAAAGTGTATCTTCACGAAAACGACTTTTACATTTTTTACAATCCACCAGCGGATCGGTGAAATTTGATACATGGCCGGATGCTTCCCACACCCGTGGATGCATTAAAATCGCGGCATCCAGCCCCACGATATTATCGTGCTTCCGCGTCATGGCCATCCACCACATCTCTTTGATGTTGCGTTTCAGCTCAACCCCCAGCGGACCGTAATCGTAACAAGAATTAATCCCACCGTAAATTTCGCTGCTGGGATAGACAAATCCCCGGCGCTTGGCCAGAGAAACCAGTTTTTCAAAACTTTCTAAAAGAGCCATGGCTGTCAGACTTTCTTGTCAATGTTGTTGGTTGGGTTGATTTGGGTTGGCTTGAAGCAAATTGAATCGAATCTACGACTGTTCGTTCGCGTCAGGTGTTGAGCCGGCTGAGGTGATTTTGTGTTTACACTTGGGGCAATACAAATAGTCACCCAGGGCTTTGGTAGATTTCTGCACCATAAAATTGCTCTCGCAATTGGGGCAGGATTTGGCAACAGGTTCATCCCAGGTCACGAAATCGCATTTGGGATAATGACTGCATCCGTAGAATACTTTTCCGCGCTTAGACCGACGCTGGAAAATCTGCCCGTTGCAGCCCTCCTTCGGGCAGGGCATGATCGTGCTGTAAGGCTTGGTATATTTGCATTTGGGATAGGTGCTGCAGGCGTAAAATTTCCCGAACCGGCCACTGCGCAAAACCATCGGAGCACCGCAATCCGGACAATTCCCCAGCTCCTCCGTGCCCGCAGCAGAACCATCGTTAGGTGCCGCCGTTTCAGGATTTCCATTTTCATCCAAGGGATGCGTATTTTTGCATTTGGGATAACCCGTACACGCCAGGAAACGACCGAATTTACTCCATTTCACAACCATGGGTTTGCCGCATTTTTCGCAAACCTCTTCCCGCTCTTCAACTAAACCTTTTTTAATCTCAGAATAATTCTTGGAGCTGGATTCCAGCCAGGTTTCCAGATGCGAGTAGAACTGCCGCATCACCGTTTTCCATTCCAGCTCGCCGGTCTCGATTTTGTCGAGTTCAGTCTCCATCTCCCGGGTGAATTCCGTATTGAATAATTCCGCAAAATGGGTCGTCAGAAGCTGATTCGTCACTTTGCCCAGATCCGTCGGGTTCAGTTTCTTTTTCTCACTCACCACATATTTGCGCTCCTGAACAACGCTGATAATGGAGGCATAGGTTGACGGACGACCAATGCCCTCCTTGTCCAAAATTTTCACCAACGAACTTTCCGTGTAGGGTGCCGGAGGTTTGGTGAAATGCTGCTCAGGTTTCAGGGCATCGCAATCCAGACGCTCACCCGCCGTCAGTCCGCCGGGCAAACGGTTCTCGTCGCCCTCTTCCTTATCGGAATAGACTTTCAGAAATCCGGGGAAAACCAGATCGCTGCCTGTGGCGTGAAAGGTGTAATCGTCCCCGGCAAGTACATCAATGGCTGTTTGATCAAATTGTGCCGGTTGCATTTGCGAGGCAATGAATCGCCGCCAAATCAGATCGTAAAGTTTGTACTGGTCACCGGTTAATGAATTTTTTACCGATTCTGGTTCAAGCCCAGGATTGGCCGGTCGAATCGCTTCATGGGCATCCTGAACATTACTTTGGCCCGCTTTGCCAAACATCCGTGGCGATTTGGGCAAATATTTTTCACCATATTTTGCGCTGATCAAGTCCCGCGCCTGTCCTACGGCATCCCCTGAGACACGCGTTGAATCAGTACGCATATAGGTGATTAAACCAGTCGTTTCACCGCTGGGTAAGGTTACGCCTTCATAGAGCTGTTGGGCGATGGACATGGTTCGTTTGGTGGTAAATCCGGCTTTCGCAAAGGCATCCTGCTGTAGCGTGCTGGTGGTAAAAGGGGCATAGGGATTGCGTTTCACCCGCTTGGTCTGGACATCCTCGATGTGCCATTTTGCCGATTCCAAGCCTTTTAAAACAGCGTTCGTCTCCGCCTCGTTTCCGAGTTTCGCTTTTTCACCTTTTATCTTGGACAATTCCGCTTCGAATGTCACATCATTGGCGGTTCTCAAACTTGCGGCCAGTGTCCAATATTCCTCCGGGACAAAGGCATCAATCTCCGCCTGGCGTTCACAAATGAGTCGTAATGCCACAGACTGCACGCGACCGGCACTCAGCCCGCTATACAAAACTTTCCATAGGAAGGGACTGATTTTGAACCCCACCAACCGGTCAATCATGCGTCGTGCTTGCTGAGAATCAACCAGGTGCATATCCAGATCGCGTGGTTCTTCAATGCCTTTTTGGACGCCAGCTTTGGTTATTTCGTAGAATAGAATGCGGTGAGTTGGTTTGTTCAACGCACTCAAGACCCGACTGACATGCCAGCCAATGGCCTCACCTTCCCGGTCAGGGTCAGTTGCCAGGTAGACGACATCCGCCTTGGCGGCGGCGACTTTTAATTGTGTAATGGTCTTGGTCTTGCGCGGGAGATTGACATATAACGGTTTGAAATCTTCATTGACATTGATGCCCAATTCACGGGATGGCAAGTCGCGGATGTGACCCATCGTAGAGAGAACAGTAAAGCCCTGCCCCAGATATTTTTGTATGGTTTTGGCTTTGGAGGGTGACTCAACAATGACCAGGTTTTGGGTCATAACCTTTAATCCTTTCAACCCTGATCAGCCAGGGCGGGGAATAATATCATGCGGCACCACGTAAAACAACCCTGGAAACAACACGAGCAAAAATGGCAAAATGAGACGATGGATATGACAGCCAGAATCTTTTTGACAGAAGAAATAAAGAGGAATTTTACAATCAATCGCGCATCAGGCGATCAAATAGAAGATCCTGAAGTTTGTGACGACCATCCAGGATCACCCGAAGGAAGACGGTCTGGCTCCGGAGTTCGTAAATGATTCGGTAAACCCGACAATGGATTTCTCTGAATTGGGTCATTTTCAATTCGGATAATTCAGGGATCGTATGACCGCGATCTGGCAGGTTGGATAACGTATTCAGTTGCTCTGTTATCAACTCTAAAACTTTATTTGCCTCATCGGGAGAGCCGTTTTGTTCGATGTAATCCAAAATTTCCATGAGGTCAGTTTCCGCTGATTTGAGAATTTGTACCGAATAGCGTGGCGTTACTGATCTTGATTCCGACTGAGTTTTTCACGGACGGTTTGGATCGAAATTTCGAGTGGAGTGAATCCACCTTGTTCAATTTCGCGATTACCCTGAGCCAGAATTTTAAGCAGCGCCATAGTCTCTCTAGCTTGTTCGAATTGTCTATAATCCTGCACAACTGCCTTCGCTTCACCATTTTGAGTAATGATGTAGGTCTGATTTGTGTCATTGATTCCATCAAATATTTTAACGGCGTTTGCCTTTAAATAACTGATGGGTTTGATTTTTGATTTTTCACTCAATTGTGACTGCTCCTGAAGTGACTAGCCTAAATAGTCGGGTCAATTATCAACCACAATGGCACTTTGGAAATTTCAAGATTGGAGGTTAACTCATGCGACAAAACACTTTAGGAGAATTTTCCATGCAAAAACTCACGCAATCAGCCATAGATCAATCCCTTTCAACGGTCACGAAGTGGCACCAGGAAGGGGATTTCATTGTCCGGGAGTTCAAATTCAAGGATTTCACGGAAGCCTTTGGTTTCATGACCCGTGTCGCATTTCTGGCAGAAAAACACGGTCATCATCCGGATCTTTATAATGTCTATAATCGTGTGACATTAAAATTCAGCACCCATGATGCTGGTGGTCTGACAGAGAAAGATTTCGCGATTGCTGCAGAAATCGATAGGATCACCTGAGAAATTCACCACAAAGCCAGAAAGAACACAAAGGATGGAAATCCAATGAAAAATTCTGTTTATATCGCCACCAGTCTGGATGGCTACATCGCACGGGAAAATGGTGAGTTGGATTGGCTGCCTGGTGCGAACGGCAAACCCGTGGAGGGATTGGATCCGACTGACGATCTGGGATTCGACGCATTTTTTGCCTCGGTGGATGTTTTGGTTATGGGACGTCATACCTTCGAAACAGCACTGTCAATTGAAGCTTGGCCTTATCCCAAAATGCCGGTCATCATCCTCAGCAGTAAACTTTCCCAACTGCCGTCGGGCATCCCCGAAACGATCGAACTTCGACATTCTACACCTGCCGAATTAGTTGAGGAAATGAATCTGGCTGGGTACCAGCACGCCTATATAGATGGCGGCAAAACAATCCAGAGGTTTTTGAATGCCGGGCTGATCAATGACATCACCATCACCACCATTCCCGTTCTGCTGGGCAACGGTATCCCACTTTTCGGTGAATTGAATGCGGACATTCAGTTGAAATTGGTGGAATCCAAAACATTTGCCAACGGGATGATGCAGAGTCGATATGAGGTTTCTTAAGAGAGGCGAATTACACGGTGCTCTCTGCGTTTTTTTTCAGCGTTCTTTGCGGTTGAAAATTTAATATTCCAGCACCACTTCCAATCCATTCACCGCCCGACAAGCTGCCAGGGCTAATGCCTCCAACTCCCCTTCACCGGGAAAAGTCAGCACCGTCCCAAAAGCTTTTACTTTATGCGTCAAGTCAGCAATCAGCCGATCAGAATAAGCCATTCCACCTGTTAAAATAATGCCATCCAACTGACCATCCAGAGTCGCCGTCATCCCACCAATTTCCTTGGCGATTTGGTAAATCATGGCATCATTAATCAATCTTGCTTTTTCGTCACCGGCGGCGATCATTTTTTCAACTTCCCGCAGATCAGTCGTCCCCAGATAAGCTTTTAAGCCGCTGTTTTTTGAAAATTTACGCTCCAACTGTTCCTGCGAAAAATCACCACAATAAGCCAGTTTCAGCACACCC
>MNWS01000203.1:8044-11611 GCA_001872685.1 Fidelibacterota bacterium CG1_02_48_14 | reverse complement strand
ATTCTCCCAGCGTCGGCGTGTTGTCCAGGTACCAGGTCCACATTTGGAATGGATTGTCGTACTCCAAAAGACACAGAGACTGCGCCTGATTGGGTGCTGCCACCACACTTTGGTACACCTCTCCAAATCGGAGCTCCTCTGCCGGCCAATCCTCCTCATAATATCCGGGATGCACCTGAAGCACATCGCCGGCGGGATTAAAGTCAAGGGGGTTGATCAGATCGTTTTGAGAAACAACGATCATATCACCGCCGGTTATCCCTGTTTTGAAATAGGCAGTATCGGTAAGTGACGTGAGAAACCACCCGTTCAGGGTTTCGGGTGACATGAGGCGTAATTCCATGCGAAAATCATCTTCCAGTACTTGAAACTCACTGAAATAGAGCCAGATCCTTGGATTCGCCTGGAGTGTGAGCGTCAGGCAGAGCAGGACGATGATGGAACCCAATTTTGGTGTTGTTTTTTTCACGGTAAGTTCCCCTCCCATTTAATTTCGAGATTTGTATCGGGCATAAAATTTTCACGGGTGATGAAGTAGGAAATACTATCCTCCCGCACGGATTGATAATCATACGGTAAAGTGATTGATTTGAGGCGATAACCGTTGTGCAGCGTCACCACATACTCTGCGTGTTCCAATGGCTTGTGCCAGGCGGCTGTGGTGGTCAATATATATTCAAATGTCGAATCGGGTACGGCCTGGCAATAGACAACCTGGAAGATTTTCTCTGTATTACCCGGAATCAGCAGCGAAAAGAGGGCTGATCCCGACAATTCTGTGAACGGGATTGCAGTCTGGTTATTGAGATCATTAACCGAGATCGAAAGCGGTTTGCTTTGATGGTTGGCAGATGAGAAGGGATAATAGATCGAATGGCGAATGTCCAGCGGGCCATGATTGACAAAGTGATAGGTGCCTTTTACCCAACTCAGATTATTGATGACCGACACCTCAATCCGCTCCCGGTTGAAAGTCACCGGTTGGGAAAAAGTGATGATGGGCAGGAGCCATAAGCCCCAGATCCAGCGAAGCGGGAAATTCCACCCGGAAAAATAAAATCGAAAGCTTTGTGAATAACTGCGACCCACGAATACTCCCTGAGATACCTCAATGAAATAAAGCAAGTTTAAGGCAGGATTCGCCTGTAATCAATCGCTATCGGATGAAAATTGATTAAGGAATTTGCAGGATTTTACAGGTTGCTCCCTGCCTGCAAAACCTGGTGATGAAAAACTTAAAACCAGGTGTGGAGCTGGATAAACCCCTCTACTGCGGAGGCTTCCATATTTCCGTTTTGTTCAACCACTGGTTGGCGAATATGCAGTTGAATCTCCCCAAAGGAGGCCGGAAACAGATCAATTCCCAGATCCCAACGCGTCAAGGCACCGTTAGCATTCGCCAAATCCGGATCAAAATATTCATATCGTGCAAGAATGCTTACACCTTGCCTCAATTCGTATGAAACCTCCTGAAAAACGGCTTGGCTGGTGATACTGGTCGAGGGGTAGTTTTTTGCCCAATCGATTTCACCCAAATATCCGAAATCCCCCCAACCAATACCCCAATAACCGCCGGATAAGGTTACCTCGTTTTCAACCATGATATTGGTTGCTACCTGAAGTTTGAATGCGGCAATTTTTGTGCGATAGCTGATTCCGGCGGTGTAATTTTTTTCGCCCAAACTCTCGTCAAACCCATATCCTGGTGCTAAACCTCTGATAAAGCCATTCGAAACACTGGCGGTTACTTGAAGTCGCCGCGACGGGTAGAGTCCGACTTCCAGTGCCGTCGGTTTCGCGATCATGGGCGAAAAGGGCATTCCTTCCCTGGCCAATCCATGAGTCAACCGGAGATTGCCACCCCGGATGTAGGCTGTATGGTCATCCACCCGCATTCCATAGTTCGGTAGAAACCGTCCAATCCGGAAGTAATTATCCCGCTCCCCAGGTCTGAAATTAATCCAAAATTCGGGTGTTGTATTGGTCGGGTCTAATCCGGTTTTGAAGAGTATGTCAGCGCGATCATTCAGTAGAATTTGTCCATAAATGTCAGACTGCATGGCAAATAGAGGTGTTTTTCGCGAGCTGTCCGATCCTTCATGGTTCAAAGCCTGTACCCGAAAATCTCCACCCACTCTCAGCCAATCGGTTATTTGTCCGCCGGGCCATGGTGCCGGCCAGGCGGACTCAGATTGCATCGGTAAATCATCAATGGCGAAACTCTGACCATAATCGTTGCGCATTCCGCCACCGGTTGGATTCACATGGCAGGTGATACAAGGCGATCCTGTAGCCAGGGCAAATCGCGGTGTCGCCTGAAGCTGCACAGCGAACACAAAAAAAATGACGATCCAATTCAGATGTATCGTGACTTGATGGAAGTTGAAAATATAGAGTTTACGCATTATTTCTCCGTGGAATTTGTTCAGGATCCGATGGTTTGCCTAGTTATTCACCGCGCCTTGCAGGATCCATTGCTGAATGGAATTAATCTGCGCAGTTGTTAATGCCGGACCACCTTGTGGCATGAGTCCGCCATAGTTTCCGGAATTGGTAATTTTTCCATACAGAACTGAGTTCGTCAGATCATCAGGGGTAACACGTGGCGTCGGTGCGTAACCTTGTGATGTGACATTGACGAGGTTGCCATAAGCATTGCCTGTCGTCAGAATTAAGCCACCGCTGCCACCGTGACAACCGACGCATTTGGCATTAAAAATGGGTTGAATGTCGTTCGCAAAGGAGGTTGCCTGTTGCGCTTCACCAATCAGGCTGACGGATATTTGCTCTTCACCCAGGACATCCACAAAAATAGTCAATGTCGCCGACAACGTCCCTGCCACATCGGGTGAATAGCTCAGAGTCAGTACAAGTGAGTCGTTCGGTGCGATGATAACCGGAAGTGTTGTGCCGGAAAGTTGGACGGAAGAATCGGTGAATTCGAGAGAATCTATCCTCAGATCAGCGGTTCCCACACTACGAATCACAAGCGTACGAATGGACATTTCACCGGCCACCACGGTTCCGAAATCCACTGATTGAGTGGAGACATCATAGGCAGGAACAGGAAGGGGGCTGCCGCTGCCAACGAGTAATATTGACACCACCGGGTCATTCACGGCATTGGATGAAATGACCACGACTGCAGTATCGGAATGCATCGCACCGGGTTGATACAGGACACTAACCGATAATGTGTCACCGGCAGTTACGGTATATCCAAGCGTGTGCTGCAATGTGAAGGGCGTGCCGGATTCATCCAGACTCATTTCGCCTGTTAATTCCGCATTCCCGGTGTTGATGATCTCAAAAGTCCGCAAACGACTATCGGAAATTTGGACGGCGCCAAATGAAAGGGTGTCGGTACTCAACAATATCTCGGGTGTTGATTCCATGACCGGGTTACCCTGATCGGTACAGCTATTCCACAGCATCAGAATGGTTGCTACAAGAAAAACGCGGGGAGTTATCGGGAGTTTAATATTGTTGATAAGCATGTTGGCCTCATATTTTTTTGTGGGAAGTTAACATTTACAATGCCACTTTCAGCATTTTTTGAGACTCAGT
>MNWS01000203.1:0-7988 GCA_001872685.1 Fidelibacterota bacterium CG1_02_48_14 | reverse complement strand
GGCATGAAGAATATTTCTGGGGAACTCCCTGGAATGAATGCATTTTAAATGGACGAACTCTTGAAATGGTGCCATATTTGCCAATGGCAAATGAGCCGGTCGGATTTAACGAAGGAGGATTTTGACAAATGGAAAAATATACGTTTAATGTCGAAAAAATGACCTGCGATGGATGTGTCGCCCGGGTGAAAGCAGCCGCCGAATCGGTTGAACACGTTCAACATGTTGTTGTTGACCGCAGCAAAAAACTGCTGACACTGGAATCCGAGATTGATCCTTCAGTAAAAATTGTGGAACAGGTAACGGCAATCGGCTACCCAACAGAAATTAAAACAGGCTTGTTCAAGAAATTATTTTCCTAGTCTGATTGAAACGCATGAGATTGACAGCCGCGAATCTAATTAGGAGAATAATTACAAAATGAACGTCTCAAATCGACGGCCTCAGCCTCAACCTCATCCTCAACCTGAACCTGAACCTCACCCTCTGCCTCAACCTGCCTCTGCACCCATCTCAGTCGGTGAGATGAAGCAGACATTTGCCGTAACCGGCATGACCTGCGCCAGTTGTGTCGCCAATGTGGAAAAAGCATTAAAAAGCGTTCCGGGTGTCTCGGATGTGGTGGTGAATCTCACGCTTGAAACAGCCACTGTGGTTACTGTTGATGATATTTCAGTGAAAAAATTGATGAAGGTCGTTGACCGTGCCGGGTACAAATTGGAATCGAAGGGATCCTCATCTCTGGTAGAAAAACAACAAGCGCATCGGGATGGTTGGCAAAAATTATTGTTGATTCAAGCGGTCTTTGGCTTGCCATTATTGGCCTATTCCATGTTGGAGATGTTTACCAATGTCCGACTGCTACCGGAGTTGTGGGGGATCGGACTTCAGTTCGGGCTGGCCAGCGTTGTGGTCATTACCGGACGGGGTTATTACACCCGGGGATTTCGCAACCTCTGGCATCGCTTACCAAACATGGATTCACTGGTGGCTCTGGGAACTGGCGCTGCATTTCTCTATTCTCTCGTGACGAGCTTGAATATGCTTTTCGATTTCGGAATACCTGGATTTTCAAAACTCTATTTTGAAGCTGCCGGTGTGATTCTGCTGTTTATTACCTTTGGAAAATGGCTGGAGGCGGTGGCCAAGAGTAAAACCACCGAATCCCTGGGTAAATTGATGGATCTGGCTCCGAAACAGGCACTTGTGAAGCGGGATGGAGATTGGATAACGATTCCTGCCAGCGATGTCCAGGTCGGCGAAATGGTCATGATAAAATCACACACACAGATACCGGTTGACGGTGTCATCATTTCGGGATTTACGCATGTTGACGAGGCGGCTATTACCGGTGAATCACTACCGGTAAACAAAGCACCCGGCGAAACTGTCACGGGTGCAACCACCAATCTGGATGGTTCTATCGAAGTAGAAGCGCGACAGGTTGGACAGGCAACAGTATTTGCACGGATCATCAAATTGGTGGAGGAGGCGCAAGGCTCCAAAGCGCCGATTCAGCAATTGGCAGATAAAACCGCTGCGATATTTGTACCGACGATTTTGACACTGGCACTCCTCTCCGGAATTTTCTGGCTGATTGCCGGCGAAGGATTTGTCTTTGCGATCAATGTGGTCATTTCAGTGCTGATCATCGCCTGCCCCTGTGCTTTGGGTTTGGCGACACCCACCGCCGTGGTGGTGGGAACGGGTCGCGCGGCAGCCATGGGCATTCTCATTAAGTCCGCCGAAGCCGTCCAGGTACTGGGCGAAATTACAGCCATCGTATTCGATAAAACCGGGACGCTGACTGAAGGCCGACCCCAGGTTGAGGCTGTATTTTCTACCGTTTCGACTGAGACCGAATTGAAATTATTGGCGGCTGCGGCGGCGATCGAAGCGAAGTCCGAACATCCCCTGGCCGAAGCGATCGTGAACTATACCAAATTGCTGGGGCTGAATTTACCCGAAGTCGAAAATTTTGTCGCAATGCCCGGGGAAGGGGTGGCCGGCGAAATAGATGGTGACGACATTAAAGTGCACAACCTGACAAACTTGGGTGATTCCGGCAGCAGCCTGGCTGACCAGGCAAAGGTGTGGCTTGACCAGGGTTGGGTGACTATCGCCGTCAGTCGCAACGGTGAACCTCAAATGATTATCGGGTTGGCGGATCAGATCAAATCGGATGCCGCGGAGACTATTAAAGCCCTGCATCATCAGGGTATTACCACCTGGATGCTGACTGGCGATCAGGTGGTTACGGCAGAACGCGTAGCCACCGAGTTGGGGATTGAAATAGAACATGTCCGGGCTGGCGTTAAACCGGATGAGAAATACGCCAGAGTGCAGGAATTGAAAGCACGATATGGCAAAGTCGCCATGATCGGCGATGGTGTTAATGATGCCCCAGCCTTGGTCTCGGCGGATGTTGGCGTCTCGTTTGGTCGGGGAACTGATGTGGCGATGAATGCCGCTCAGGTCGTCTTGATGCGCAACGATTTGAAGCTGCTTTTAAAGGCAATAAAACTGAGTCAGGCGACACTGACCAAAATCAAGCAAAATCTGTTTTGGGCTTTTGCTTATAATGTCGTGGGGGTTCCCATAGCAATGGGCGTGCTGTACCCATTTACGGGATATTTGATGCATCCACTCCTGGCGGGTTTGGCGATGGCGCTATCCTCTGTGAGTGTCGTGAGCAACACACTTCTGCTAAAATTCAAACGAATCTAGTCCAAACAATTTACTCCGGAACCTTACTGGTTAATGAAAATCGGAAATGTGGTAGCGATTTGGCGTCCCATTGTTTAAAATCACCGCCGGTTTTAATCGCGTAAATTATCGCAGTTAAACCATTGATAACTGAAAAGTTGAAGCGTATCAAAATCACATAGATTTACAATAAAAGGAAACGCATGGACGGATTTAACATTGCAAGCATTTTAATCTCAATCCCACCGATTTTATTGGCATTAACCCTGCATGAATATGCTCATGGCTACATTGCTTACCGATTTGGTGATCCCACGGCAAAACTGATGGGGCGTTTAACATTAAATCCCTTAGCGCATCTGGATCCGTTCGGAACGATCATGATTTTTCTGGTGCGGTTTGGCTGGGCTAAACCAGTTCCGGTTGATCCGCGCTATTTAAAGGATCCCAAGCACGATATGATGTGGATTGCGGCAGCCGGACCGCTCATGAATATGATATTGGCATTTATCTCCGGCATATTGCTCCGGGCGATGATCGCGGGCGGTCTGCATGGGCGTGGCGCTGGTCTTGAGCATCAAATTTTCATGATGGTTTACCTGTCCGTGTATATTAATCTCGCCCTGGCGGTCTTCAATATCCTGCCGATCCCACCGCTGGACGGATCGCGAATCCTCGCCGGACTGCTTCCCAATCGCTACATGCCAACACTGAACATGCTGGAACAGCGCGGACCCATGATTCTCATGGGCGTCATTTTGTTCGGTATGTTCACCAATATTCATATCATCGGAATGGTTATCGGTCCCTTTGTGAATTTATTCATGTGGATTTTTGCAGGGATTTAACATTGGGCGCTTGGTTTAATCAAAAACGCCAGCGACGCTATACGCGTTTTGACAAAGCTGCTGAGGAAGAAAATCGCAAGCGAGTCCAATTCCGCCGACTGCAGGCCTACGAAAGAACGGTTGGCCGGAATCCATTGTGGTTGGGAGTGATGTTGGCAGCGGTACTCTTTCTAATCTATTACCTAAGCAAGTTTTAATCGAAACCGAGGGGTTTATTTAAATGTCCCAAATTGTCGAATGTGTACCCAATTTCAGTGAAGGCCGTGATCCGGTCATTATCAAACAGATTACCGACGAAATTCTAAAAATCGAGGGTGTAAAACTCCTGGATGTTGACCCCGGCGCTGACACGAATCGGACGGTGGTAACCATGGTTGGTGAACCGTCCGCCGTGGTGGAGGCGGCATTTCAGGCGATTAAAAAAGCCTCGGAAGTACTCGATATGCGTCATCATTCCGGAGCACATCCACGGATGGGTGCAACAGACGTGTGCCCCTTTATTCCCGTCTCAGCCATTTCCATGGATGAATGTGTCGAACTAGCCAAAATTTTAGGTAAACGCGTTGGCGAAGAACTGAACATTCCGGTCTACCTGTACGAATTTGCTGCGACGCGTGAGGATCGGCGTAACCTGGCGGATATTCGCGCCGGAGAATACGAGGCGCTGCCGGAGAAGCTGAAAACACCGGATTTTACCCCTGACTTTGGACCGGCGGCATTCAACGCAAAATCAGGCGCTACGGTGATCGGTGCGCGCAAATTTCTCATCGCTTACAATGTCAACCTCAACACCCGCAACCGAAAAATCGCGTCCGACATCGCCCTGGATATTCGGGAGCAGGGGCGGGCGAAGCGTGATGATGATGGCAAATTCGTCCGGGATGCCGAGGGTAACCAAATTCTCCTGCCGGGGACATTACCCGCCGTGAAAGCGGTTGGCTGGTATATCGATGAGTACAACATGGCGCAAATTTCCATGAATCTCGTGGATTATGATGTGACGCCCATGCATGTGGCATTTGATGAGGTCTGTGCTCAGGCGAACCGACGTGGCTTACGTGTGACCGGTAGCGAGCTGGTTGGTCTGGTGCCGTTGAATGCTTTGCTTCAAACCGGTGCTTATTTCCTGAAAAAACAGAGCGGTTCCACTGCGGTTTCTGAAAAAGAGCTGATTCGAATCGCTGTCCAATCCATGGGGCTGGATGAAATTGCGCCCTTTGACCCCAACGAAAAAATTATTGAATATCAGTTGAAGGATAAGCATCAACCGTCACTGGTGACCATGACCGTCACCGATTTTGCGGACGAACTGGCTTCGGATTCACCGGCGCCGGGTGGTGGCTCTGTGGCTGCTTTGGCGGGATCACTCGGTGCTGCTTTGGTGAATATGGTGGGGGTTTTGACTCACGATAAAAAGGGTTACGAAGCGGCGACAATCGAGGTGGAATCACTAAGCCTTGCCGCCCGATCGCTGAAAGAAAATCTGCTGAAATTGGTGGACGAAGATACGGAATCCTTCAACCAGGTCATGTCAGCCATGCGACTACCGAAAAAAACTGACGAACAGAAATCTGTCCGGGATCTGGCCATTCTCCAGGCAACGAAAGTTTCAGCGTCGGTACCACTGCGAGTGATGGAAGCTTGTCTGAAAGTTGTGAAATTATCCGCTCGCATGGCCATCATCGGGAATCAGAATTCCCTGTCAGATGCCGGCGTTGGGATTCTCATGGCTCGTGCCGGTTTGGAGGGCGCGGCAATGAATGTGCTGATCAATTTACAAGGACTGGGGGATCCGTCGTTTGTCACTGACATGCAAGAAAAAGTGGCTGCGCTCAGGAGCGAAATGACGAAAATCGCCGAAGAAAATCTAGCCGCCATTTTTTCCTCACTCCGGAAATAAATAAATAAATAAAGTTGGGAGCATCCCTCGTTTCATGAACTCTCGTATCCATGTTTTATCCGAAATTCTGGCCAATAAAATTGCGGCGGGTGAAGTCATCCAACGGCCAGCCTCTGTTGTTAAAGAACTCATGGAGAATGCCATCGACGCCGGTGCAACGCGTATTGAAGTCACGATTGAAGAGGGCGGACGCACGCTGATTCAGGTGACGGATGACGGACAGGGAATGAACGGTGATGAACTCAGGCTGGCTTTCCAGCGCCACGCCACCAGTAAAATTGCCAAAGTTGAGGATCTGTTTAATATTAGTACCTTGGGTTTCCGAGGTGAAGCACTGGCCAGTATCGCCTCGGTTTCCATGGTGGAGGCTGTTTCAAAAGCGGCTGACTTTGATGAAGCGTTCAATCTGAAAATTGATGCCGGTCGGGAGAGCAGTTTTGAACCATCGGGCTGGTCGCAGGGAACGCAATTTACCATCAAAAATCTTTTCTTCAATGTCCCGGCCCGCCTCAAATTTCTGAAAGGCAAACGCACCGAACTCAACCACATTCTTGACATTTTCAAACCGCTGGCCCTGGTCCATCCGGAACTCACTCTTAAACTGACGTCCGATAAAAAAGTATTGTTGGACTGCAAGGCGGGTTCTGGCGCTGGTCGGATTGGAGAGATATTCGGGAGGGAGTACGAAAAGAAGGTTGTTCCACTCGAAAATACGCGGGGCCTGATCAAAATTACGGGTCACATCGGGAATTTGGATTTGGTGCGGGTGGCTCGGGGGGAGCAATTTTTATTCGTAAATGGACGTTCGGTGACGGATCGCCTGCTGAACAATGCGGTCTACGGCGCTTATCGAAGTTTGATTCAGCGCGGTGAATTTCCCTTTTTCGTTCTGCGGGTAGAGCTGCCGCCGGCGGAAGTTGATGTGAATGTTCACCCCACGAAAAATGAGGTGAAATTCAGAGATGAATGGCGGGTTTACCATGTTTTGAAAGAGACGGTGGAAACAGCATTGCAGGACACCATGCAAATGCTTCCCGGGCTGCATGATCGGCCACGCGCCCAATCCTTTTTTTCACGACCCGAAACTTCAGCGCCCTATTCCCCCGATCAGACTCCGCAAAATATTCCTGATCAATTCAATCTGTACGGTGGCCGTGAGTCAGTTACCACACCGAATTTTCAGCCATCATCGCGATCCAGGGAAGACAGTGAGCTGTTGCGCAAGGCACGGGAATTTTCCAGTGTTTTACAGCGGTCACCGGAGCCAGTCCAGCAGAAACCTCAACGCCTATCCGGTGGATTTATCTGGCAGGTGCATAACAAATACATATTAAGCCAGATCAACAGTGGGATCGCCATTATTGACCAGCATGTAGCCCACGAACGGGTTTTGTTCGAAGAGGCTATGTACCAACTGGAAATTCGCAGCGGTCATTCACAAACACTGCTTTTTCCCCAGACGGTTGAATTCGCGCCGGATGATTACAACACCTTGCTGGAGATCTTGCAGGATTTGAATAAACTGGGTTTCCAGATTCGCGAATTTGGTCCCCGGACACTCCTTATCGAAGCTGTTCCGATTGACATGCGTGGCGGTTCGGAAGGTGATGTCCTGCGTGAGGTTGTGGATAACTACCGGACGAATCGTGAGTTTGATTATTCACCGGGAAAACGTCTGGCGGCATCGTACTCCTGTAAAGCAGCGATCAAAGCGGGTGATCCACTTACTGAGGAGGAGATGCGAACTTTGGTTGATCGGCTTTTCGCTACCAAACATCCCTATTATTGTCCGCACGGTCGGCCTGTGATCATTCAATTAACCACGGACGAACTGGATAAACGCTTCGAGCGCCATTGATGCGCGTTAACATTTCAGGACAGGAAATCGTAATTCCGATGCCCGGTTATTTGGTACTGGGTGGGCCGACGGCTGTTGGTAAAACGGCCATTTCGGAACAGCTCGCCGGACAGCATGACATTGAAATTATTTCAGCGGACAGCCGTCAGGTTTACCGTGGAATGCACATCGGGACAGCAACACCGAACGCTGATTTTCTGGCCAAAATCCCCCACCATTTTATCAATGAACTGAATCCGGATGTGGTTTGGAGTGCGGGGAAATTTTATAAAGCGGCGCGGCTACGCATCCGTGACATTCTGAACCGGGGGAAACTGCCGGTGGTGGTGGGTGGGACGGGTTTATATCTGGATGCACTGCAGAACGGGCTTTTTGACGAACCGCCCCGGAAAGCCAGTGTGAGGCGACATTTTGAAAAGCAATTGGTGGAGATTGGCGCTGAGACATTGTGGCAGCAACTCCATGAGATGGACCCCGATTATGCCAGCCGGTTTCATTTTAATGACGAGAAAAAGCTGGCCCGGGCCTTCGAAATACTCGAGCTAACGGGATTACCTCCAACGAAAGCATTCGCGAAATTACGCGACCCGTTTGACATACCCTGCGTACGGGTGATTCTCTCCAGACCCAGAGAAATTCTATATGGCAGGATCAATCAACGCGTGATTCAGATGTT
>MNWS01000164.1 GCA_001872685.1 Fidelibacterota bacterium CG1_02_48_14 | reverse complement strand
AGCGCAATGTCGTTAAGCGTAAACGGCTCCTGGTCAGCAATTATTAATTTGCCACTATCAGGACGATCCAGTGTCCCGAAAATGTTCAACAAAGTCGTTTTGCCAATACCGGATGGTCCGCTGATGGCAATGATTTCGCCTGCCTTAACTTCCAGATCAAGTGCACGCAATACCTGTATATCTTCCGCTGAGGAGTGATAGGTTTTGGTAATGCCAGAAGCTTTGAGAATTAGCTGATTTTCCATAATGCTTTCATCGATTATAATTCATTGCGTCCACCGGAATCAATTCAGCAGCGCGTCGGGCAGGATACCTCGCTGCCAGCCAGGTGATGATAAATGCGGTGATTATAATGACAATCACCTCCGTTACAGAGAGCACCACCGGCAGAGATTCTACGAAATAAATGTCCTGGGGTAACTTCACCCATTGCCATTCGGTCTGTCCCAACACGAATCCCAAGCCCAGAGCCGCTCCCGCCAAAATCCCAATCACAGCCACCAACATTCCCTGGGTAATAAAAATTCGCCGGATGTTCAGGGATGTCGCGCCGAGCACTCGTAAAATTCCAATTTCCCCGGTTTTTTCCAGCACCAACATCATCAACGCACTTACGACATTAAATACAGCCACTAAAATGATGAAATTCAGTCCGACGAATGTTCCCCATTTTTCGAGCGTCATCGCTTCAAATAACGTTTGATTACGCTGATACCAGGTTTGTAGATCAGTATTCGGCACGGCCGCCGAATGTCGACCGTAAAAATCTTCCGCCCGGCGATAGTCCTTCAGCCAAATTTGCCAACCAGTCTGCTGCGATTTCTGACGAAATAATCTTCGTCCTTCAGTGTAATCAATAAAACACAACAGTTTATCGTAATCAAATACATTGGCATCGAACAACCCCGTCACGACAAAAACCGTTTGCGGCATCCTCGCTCCAGTCGGTTCAAGGTCCAACGGCGAAAGCAATCGGAGCGTATCACCCAGGGAAATCATCAGTTTTTCTGACAGATCATACCCCAAAACTATGCCGGGTAATTCTCCCGGTTTTCGTGGTAGCCGGCCATCTCCATAAATATCGAAGGGTAAGTTCTTCGAACGCCCGGGCCAGTGAGGTAATTCAACCGCCTGAATATCAACAATTTGGCGGCCAGCATCAAAAGTCAACAGCGCTTTACGCTCCGTGTAGCGGTATCCAAAATCGTAATCCGGATCCTCCGCAAATCCCGCCGGCAGGTCGAAATGATTCTGTAAAACCACATGGGGTAAAAAATTGATGATTCTGCCGGTCACCGCCTGCTCAAAACCATTCAGAACCGACATGGCGATAATTAATGCTGCAACACCAACGGTCATCCCCAAAATGGAAATCACTGACACGAGGGAAATATATTGATTCTGTTTGTGCGAAAACAGATAGCGTCTCGCCAAATGCCATTCGAAACGCATTAATCCACCTTCAATGCGTCGGCAGGTTGAATCCGCCCCGCTTTCCAGGCTGGAAAGGTCGTTGCCAAAACAGAAAACAGCACGGCCCCGAAACTGATACTAACGACATCCTGCCAGAGAAATTTGATCGGAACAGCATTCATAAAATAGACATCGCTCGGTAGCGGGATCATTTGATAATGAATTTGCAGCCAGCCAAAACCCAGACTCAAAATCAAGCCAATCCCCGCACCAATACCGCCGATGTACAAACCCTTTAAGCCGAAAATGACCATGATCTGGTAGCGTGGAGTTCCAAGTGATTTCAGAATACCGATTTCCTGAGTTTTCTCCAGGATAATGAGAATCAGCGTGCTGGAAACATTCACCAGTGCGATGAGGATGATCAGGCTGAAAATGATAATTATGGGAAACTGCTGGGTGCGGATCCAGTTGAAAAGGGTCTGATGTCGCTCCTCCCAACTCAAAACCATTGCGGGATATTGAACAATATTTTCCAATTTTGAGAGCGTCGTTTCAGTGTCAGCAATATCCTTTAATGAGACGCCGATTGAACTAGCCTGCATTGGTGCTTCGAACAACGATGCGCCCAGTGCATAGCTACCGTAAATATAGGCTTTATCATAATCCACCATCCCGGAAGCGTATATTCCGGAAATCGTCGCAGCCTGGACGAAGGGTAATGGTGAATTCGCCGTGATTGATTCCAAATTATAGAGCAAAACCTGGGTTCCAACCGTCGCGTTAAGTCGCTTTGCAAGGGTCTGACCCATGATCAAACCATTTTCACCCAAATTCAAATCCCCGGCAACCAATGTTCCGGCAACGGAATACAGATCAGCCAATGCAGTTTCCGGCATCGTTTCAAGGATAGCGCCATCTGTGGCTTCACCAGCCCTGAGCATCACCTCTCCTCGCAAAATTGGAAATGACTGTTTTACAGTTTCTACCGAATCAATTCGCCGCATGAGATTTGCCGGAAAGGCTAGCTTATCTCCATACAGATTTTCGATCCGCAAGTGAGCGTCAAAACCGATAATTTTCCGGGTGACTTCAGATTTAAAACCATTCAGAATTGAAACTGAAATGATGAGGGCTGTGACGCCCAAGGCGATACCCAGGATGGAAGTTCGGGCAATGAAGGCGATGAACCTGATGCGGTGCCGACCAAACAAATATCGCCGGGCGATGTATGCGGCAAATGACAAAAGAGCGCTCGAATTCTCTAGGTATGGCGTTCTGGACGCATGTGCGGAAACAGCAAGACATCCCGGATGGAGCGATTGCCGGTGAGCAGCATGACCAACCGGTCAAGTCCCATACCCACCCCACCGGTTGGTGGCATCCCATACTCCACAGCCTGGAGAAAATCTTCATCCACCGGTTGCGCTTCCTCGTCTCCAGCCGCGCGTAATGCTGCCTGAGCTTCGAGTCGGTTGCGCTGTTCCTGTGGGTCATTTAACTCACTGAATGCATTGGCAAATTCGCTCCCGGCGATGAACAATTCATACCGTTCAACGAAGGTACCATCGCTGTCGCGTTTCATTTTTGCCAGAGGCGAAATTGCCTTGGGATATTCCGTGACAAATGTTGGCTCGATGAGGTGTGGCTGCACCAACGCATCAAAAAGAGCGTCCAGCAATTGGCCGTAATTCGCATTTTTTTCAGTATGAATCTGGTGGTCTTTGCAGGCTTTCTGTAAAAGTGCTTCGTCGGCAGAACTCAGGTCAATTTTGACATACTCGGATACCAATTCCTGCATCGTAGCCCGTCGAAATGGCTTGCTCAAATCAACTGAGTGACCGTTGTACTCAAAAACACTCTCCCCCAGGACGGTGATCAAGTGCTTGAACAGTGCTTCCAGTTGGTCCATCAAATAGTAGTAATCGACATAGGCTTCATACCATTCAATGGCTGTGAATTCCGGATTATGGGTGCGATCCATACCTTCGTTGCGAAAATTCCTTGAAAATTCATAAACCTTCTCGAATCCCCCAATGATGAGCCGCTTCAGATATAATTCATCGGCGATACGGAGGTAGAAATCCATGTCCAGAGCATTGTGATGCGTCGTGAAGGGGCGGGCATTAGCGCCACCGTAAAGGGGCTGGAGAATCGGTGTTTCAACCTCCAGATAATCCTGCTTGTCGAAAAACTCACGAACAGCCTTAAATATTTTGGCTCGCAGAACGAATGTTTCTTTCACGTCGGGATTGACGATCAGATCAAGATAGCGCCGACGATAACGCTGTTCCTTGTCTTCAAAACCATCAAAGACCTCACCATCTTTTTCTTTGATATTTGGCAAGGGGCGCAAGTTTTTGGAGAGCAAAACCAGTTCGTCTGTCTTTAATGTTTTTTCACCGGTACGCGTCTTCACCAGTGTCCCTCGCAGCCCAATAAAGTCGCCGGTATCCAGCATTTTGAACATCTGGTAGGTCGCTTCACCCACATCGTCCAAACGGATGTAAAACTGAAGTTTACCGGTACCATCCATAAAATGGGCGAAACTCGCTTTCCCCATGACCCGGATGGTCATCAGTCGTCCGGCCATCGCAACGACCGTTAACTTTTCTTCCAATGCCTCGAAATCTTTTGTGGCTGCTTCAATCGTGTGCGTGCGATTGAATGAATACGGGTAAGGATTAACGCCCATCTCCTGAAGTTGTGCGACCTTCTCCCGGCGCAAACTCATGATCTCATTTAAGCTTTCCTGACTCATCCGCCTAACTTTCCCATCGTGCTTAATAAATATGCTTTTATAAAATTGTCGATATAGCCATCCATAACCGCCTGAATATTCCCGGTTTCTTCCTTTGTGCGGTGGTCTTTTACCATCGTGTAAGGATGGAAAACATAGGATCGTATCTGATTTCCCCAGGCAATATCCGTCTTACTGGCGTCGCGTTCCTGCTTTTTCGCTAACTCTTTTTCCCGCTCAAGCTGGAACAGCCGATTTTTTAACATCTTCATGGCAACTTCACGGTTTTTGTGTTGTGACCGCTCATTTTGACACTGCACAACGATTCCTGAGGGTGCATGGGTGATCCGAATCGCCGAGTCCGTCTTGTTCACATGCTGCCCACCCGCTCCGCTGGCCCGGTAGGTATCAATCCGTAAATCGGATGGATCAATCGTCACCTCTATTTCATTGTCAAAAAGAGGATAGATAAATACTGATGCAAAACTGGTATGCCGCCGACTGTTCGCGTCAAACGGGCTTATTCGAACCAGTCGGTGAATGCCATTTTCAGCCTTTAAGAATCCGAAGGCGAAATCACCCTTTACTTCAATCGTGGCATCCTTCAGACCCGCCTCATCACCCGGCTGGAAATCCAGCACTTTGTACTCAAAACCTTTGTTTTCGAAATAATGCGTATACATGCGAAACAGCATGAGCGCCCAATCCTGAGATTCTGTACCACCCGCTCCGGGATGAATCGACAGGATCGCATCCAAAGGATCGTCTTCATTACTGAGCATTTGTCGCAATTCGAAATCGTCGAGTGTTGTCTGGAAAAGGTCAACAGCTTGCGTGATGTCTGACGCTAAACTTTCATCGTTTTCCTCATCCGCCAATTCAAAAAGGACACTGCAGTCCTCCTCTTTGCTCACCAGACTTTCCCAGTCATTCACTTTGGTTTCTAAAATGTGGATTCGTCTCAAAATCTGCTGGGCTTGGAGTTGATCATCCCAGAAATCGGAAGCAAGTGATTTGTTCTTCGATTCAACCATTTCAGCGTTTAAAGCCTCATGGTCAAAGATGCCCCCGTAGCGCATCGAGGCGCGCTTTTAATTTTATGTGTTGTTCTTTTAGTTCTTCAAACATATTCGTTTTTCCTCAAAATTTGCGCGATAATGTAACAGCCGACCCTGCTTCCACAAGGATGATGTCGCCAATAGCATAATCTGCTGGCCGAAATGTTGCTTGTTTACATCGTCAGAAATGAAATCGTGAAATGGAATATCCATGCACATTTCACACATTTGCGACATCATGAAGATTGATAAATAATAGTAAGCCGATCTGCATCGGCTGGAGACATTAGCCATGTTTGAAAAAAAATGCCGTTTACCGCTGCGCAACCTGATTTTTTTAATGATGATCATCCAGCCTGTCGCAGGTCAATTCTGGACCCAAAATGATGCCATTTTCAACCCCAGCGGGGTTCCGTCACTCCCCTTCTCTCAACCGCGTTTTGCTGATCTTGACGGTGATGGTGACTTCGATATGATGTTGGGATCTACCAGTCGCTCGCCCTTTTATTTTGAAAATACCGGATCGAATACAAATCCTGCTTTTCACCAGGGGACAGATCTGTTTGGAGCCATTCCGGGTATCGAAGCCGAACTTGGTGTGTGTGTGGATTTGGACGACGATGGTGACCTGGATTTTATATGCGGCGGGTATCTGGGACTACAATTCTACGAGAATATCGGATCTGCCACAGCCCCGGAATTCCAAAAGATCACCGATTTTTTCGCTGCATTGGATGTTGGCATGAATCCAGTTCCCACTTTGGCTGATATGGATAATGATGCCGATTTTGATTTATTGGTTGGGCTTAGCGAAGACGGCAGTCTGAAATACTACCAGAATACGGGAACGGCTATGGCGGCGACATTTATCGAAGGAAATGCTGATGTTTGGTATGATGTGGGATTGTATGCCTATCCCTATTTCTCGGACCTCGACTCAGATGGCGACACAGACCTGCTGACCGGACGAGACAATGTTGGATTTTATTACTATCGAAATGGCGGCACACCAACTGCGTGGCAATGGCAATCTGCCAATAGCGTTTTTGCAAACCTGGGACAGACCACCTACTGGAATTCACCAGCTTTGGTTGATTTAACCGGTGACGGAAAGCCTGATTTGGTTTATGGTACTGCCTCCGGCCCGCTGAATTATTATCGGAATACCGGTACGGCCTCCACGCCGGCATGGACGCTTAATACCTCCTTATTTGGAGGTGTTCTTGATGTTGGTGGTGCGAGCTCGCCGGTGTTATTTGATTTTGATGCGGATGGTGATCTGGATCTTATCAGTGGTTCACAGATGGGAGACATCAAGTATTACAAAAATATTGGGACATCTGCCGCGCCCGCCTGGGAAGCCAGTCACAGTCGTTTCGTCAGCATTGATCATTCTATCTATTCCGCGATTGCGGTGGGTGATGTGAACGGAGACGGATTACCCGACGCAATAGTCGGCGACCTGTCTGGTAATTTGTTCTATCACCGGAATATCGGCGCAACATTCGCTTTTGAGACTGGCTATTTCACGACCATCAACTTCGGCGGATTTTCTGTGCCGCGACTGGTGGACATGGACCGTGACCGTGACCTGGATTTGGTTGTGGGTAATGAAGATGGAGAACTGCTTTTCCTGGAAAATATCGGCAGTTCAACCGTCCCTGACTGGCAGGAAATCACTGGCTATTTTGGCAATATTGATGTGGGTACCAATTGTGTCCCAACCTGTGGGGATTATGATGGTGATGGTGACTTTGACATTCTCACCGGCGATCTTTTCCATGAATTGCAGTATTTTGAGAATACTGGGGATGGATGGACCGAAAATACGGATATTGTCGCTGGATTAACCGCAGGACAAAATGCCGCTCCGGCGTTTGGTGATCTCAATCATGACGGCGATCTTGATCTCACCATCGGCAATTACGATGGGACATTTAATTATTTTGATAATGAGATGATCACCTCGATTGAGCCGGGTTCCGAGCTGATAGCACCACAGTCATTTACACTTTACCCTGCCTATCCCAATCCATTTAACCCAACGACAACACTTTCATATTTTCTTCCGGAAAATCAGGCTGTAACCATAAGGATTTATGGCATTAACGGGCGATTGATTCGCACCATGATGAATGAAAATCAAACTGCAGGTGAGCATTTATTACTTTGGAATGGGCGGAATCAGGAAAATCAATTGGTAGGGTCAGGTGTGTATATCGTGCGGGTGATTGCTGGCGCTCAGATCCAGTCTCAGAAAGTCATTCTGATGAAATAGCACTGCTTCCCGGGACATTTTTGGACATAAAAAAAGAGCGGCCATGGAACCGCTCTTTTTTTCTTTAAAATGGGACTAATAACGCTAAATGACTTCCAAATAGGTGTCAAGTTCCCATTGGGAAACCGCCGTTGAATAGGCCATCCATTCCTGCATTTTGGCGCGTTTGAATTTCTGAAACAGTTCCTCGCCCAGAGCATCCACTAATACGCTGTCACGCTCCAATTCCCCGATGGCTTCCCGCAAGGAGGCTGGCAATACCGGCACATTCTGTTGAATCAGATTTTCATCGCTAATCTCAAAAATGTTTTTCTCCTCCGCCGGTTCGGGTGGGGTGATTTTATTCAGAATGCCGTCTAAGCCCGCCGCAGCCATAATCGCGAAAGCCAGATAGGGATTGGCTGATGGGTCCGGTGAACGCAATTCAACCCGGGATGAGGCTTCGCGCCCCTGGGTGAAACGCGGCACTCGAATGAGTGCGGACCGGTTACGCGTCGCCCAACAAATATACACAGGCGCTTCGTACCCTTTTACGAGTCGTTTGTACGAGTTCACAGTCGGATTTAAAATGCCCGTCATGGATCGTGCGTGTTTGATTAAACCACCGATCCAGTGCAAAGCCAGGTCGGATAGATGATGGGTTGAAGTCGCAGAGAAAAATTCGTTTTTACCATTGCGGAACAAGCTCTGGTGGACATGCATTCCTGATCCGTTAATACCCGCGATCGGTTTGGGCATAAAGGTCGCGTGCAAGCCGTGCCGGTGTGCGATGGACTTCACAACGAACTTGAATGTCATGGCGTGATCGGCGACTGTGAGCGCGTCATTGTATCGAAAATCAATCTCGTGCTGACCAGCAGCAACTTCGTGATGCAGAGCCTCTACCTCAATATTCATCGCTTGTAACGCTTCGGTGATTTCCTGCCTGATTGCCGTTCCAAGATCGGTACTCTGATCAAAATATCCCGCCCCGTCGTGAGGTAATGCCGAGATTTTACCATTCGTCCGCTGCAAAAGGAAAAATTCCAGCTCCGGACCCAGATTCAGCGTGAAACCCATTTTCTCCAATTTTTCCAGTTCCTTGCGCAGCACGGTCCGGGGACTCCCGGGATAAAGTGTGCCATCCGGCAGGTACACATCACAAATGATGCGAGCCGTGGGGTAATCCGAGTTGGCGGTCCAGGGTAAAATGGCGAAAGTTTTTGAATCCAGTTTGAGGTACATGTCGCTCTCGGTAATCCGGGTAAAACCCTCGATGGAAGAGCCATCAAACCAAACATTTTGATCCAGTGCAGTGGGCAATTTTTCAATAGGAATGGTTACAGCCTTTACGACTCCGGCGAGATCGGTGAACTGTAGATCAATAAATTTAATGCGGTGTTTTTCAACCAATTCAAACAACTGTTTATCTTCCATCTTAGCAATGCTCCTTTAATCGGATTAGGGGTTTAAATGGGCCAAAGGAATTCTCAATGTTTCCTTGTAAGTGGACAAGACAATGTTGGATTTTGTTCGTGTGACCCCGGGCCAACTCTGAATCTCAGACAATATTTTTTCCAGTTTTCTGGTGTTTTCTGTCCTGATCTTCAGAATATGGGAGCCGTCCCCCGTCACCGAATGACATTCCAATATCTCCGGAAATGCATTCACACGCTCGGTAAATTCCAAATACTGAAGTGAGGTCGTACTCTGCACGATCACGAAGGCGGTAATGTCCAGCCCGCACAAGTGGGATTCCAGATGAGTGGAATATTCCCGAATGTAGCCTGCCTCTTCGAGTTTTCTGAGACGCTCAGAAACAGCGGGAATACTTAGCTTTACCACTTGCGCCAAATCCTGGCGTTTGGTTCGGGCATTTTCCTGAAGCGTATTGAGTAACTGGAGATCGACGTAATCTAGGGCATGTGTTTGCATGCCCTAGATTAATTTATTTAAGTCTTATGTCAAATAATATTTAATTATTTTTGCTATTGAGCCCTTACAATATTTATATAATAAGCAAACTGCGCGATTTGCAGTGCGAGTGTCAGGTAGGGTGTGACCTCCCTGAACACTTTCCAGAATGATGACCGCAGCACGATTGTGTCGTTCGGGTAAATTGGAGGAACGGTGGCATCGTTGCCTGTCTCGAGGAATCTTTCGATATTCGCGAGCACCACTTTGGGTTCGCCTGGTTTGGGCTGGAAGCGAATGATCCGCACCTGATCAAGTCTGGCGTAATTGGTGGGTCCCCCAAAAAAGCCCAGCAGTGCAATCAAATCTGTGTCGCTGGGAACGATCTTCACACCGGCGTCATTAACCTCACCCCAGACACGAATGTACATGGAAAGCTGGCCATTTTCCGGATCTATGATATAGCGCGTATCAACGGAACCTCGATCGATAACGGGTTGCTGGGATTGTCCCGCTGTTTCCATCTGGACAGCCCACAATGGTTGGATCGTCATCAATAAGACCAGGAACAATCCAAAATTCTTTCTCAATATTTTCACTCGTTTCTCCTTTAAATCACAAAATCTTTTAATGCACTAATATCGAATGGCCAAATTTACGCGATGGGCGGCGGTAAGTTCCGATGTAGAAAAAGTATAATCAACCTGCCACTTTTCGATAGCCACGCCAACCCCAATTCCAAATTGCCCGCCAAAGTAGCCCGTTCTTAACTGCAACCGGTGAGCAATATCAATTTCCGTACCCAAATGGTGCCGGTTTCCATTTTCGTTGTAATTACTGTAAAGCAGTGCCCCTGTACAATTCAGTTTTTCATAATAATGACTAATCTGCCAGCCCCATCGAAGTGACCGCGCCACAACATCCTGATGCTTGGTATTCCAATAAATCGGGGTGTTTAAAATGTCGTTCAGTTGAGCCCCAAGTGTGTAGGTAGTGTTTGAAATGGGTTCGTCATTTTCGACCACCCGCATTCCCACCTGAACCCCCAGGTCAACGCCAAAACCGTCCGCAGATGCATTCCACACAGATTTGTGCATGTATTTAAAATTGACTGCGAAGGGTACTTCCGTTTTGATTTTGAAATATTTCCAACCCAGATCCACCATAAATTTTTTCTTCGTCGCTAATGTCAGGACACCCAGATCTTCCTGGTCGGAAAATTGACCCCAGCCCTGTCCTTGCATAGTGCGGATGGAATCCTGTCGAATATCAGATGGGAGCTCATTAATGAGATCTGGCCGAAATTGAATGCCATCAACCCCGACGTGAGCCCATAATGCGGCCAATTGCCAATTTGTCCCCAATCTCAAACGCTGATCGAGTGTGTAGTTTGACATTAAGCCGCCCTGATAATGATAACCGACCGCGGAAGTTCGTATGTTATTATCCCAACCGGAAGCGGCTGGATTTAGCAGTCCGATTCCATAAACGGCACGATAAGCCACCGTCGCCCCTCCCAGGGCAAAACTCGTTGCAGGTGCCGATGCCTGGATAAATGCGTCACCATAACTCCCCGCAAATACGAGGTTTTGCAGGATCAGGAGGATCAGCAATGTCCGGGTTTTCATCATCGGATTTTCACAATTTTCCCGATGGGTCCATCAATTGATTTTTTTCCGATACGACCTGCGATTCGGTAGAAATAGACACCATTTGCCACAAAATCACCATATCGGTCAACACCCCGCCACATGATTTCATGATACCCAATCTGGTTCAGCGGAATATCCTCCAGGGCATTGTAAATATCAATTTGGTGAATTTTATGGCCAGCCAGGGTAAATATTTCTATCACGAGCTCATCAAAATCCCGGGTTAATTCATACACAAAATAGGTCTGACCCTGGAATGGATTGGGATAATTCCCGAAGTCCATGATTTCAGCACTTGAGGCCACACGGGCATTCATCGTCTGCATTTCAGTCCAATTTTGGAGTGCGTCCCTCACACGATATTGAATTTCGTGTTCATCTGGTTCAAGGTCTAACAGGCTTCTCACCGTCATGATCTGACCTGTGCTGGTGGTGTCACCCAATAAAACGGATTGAGACACACCATCCACCCAAACCTCGACTGAACTCGAATCCCACACAAAGCCCGCGTTATCTTCACAAACCAGATTCAATTCAGCATTCTGTGCGATGTAATTCCCGTCGAAAAAACGCTGGCCACTTATCATCATTTCGACTTCAGGTGCAGTTTGATCCAACGCCAGGCCGCAGCCAATTATCAAT
>MNWS01000089.1:4277-11619 GCA_001872685.1 Fidelibacterota bacterium CG1_02_48_14 | reverse complement strand
ACGCCAGTCCTTGAGCATATTCAATGGGATTCTGATTTGGCGACGCGGCCGGTTCAGGAATGTTGGCGGGTTGCACCGTGAATTCCAGACCAATTTTATTGAGTAATTCGATACGCCGCGGTGACTGACTGGCCAGGATTAAAGGGTAGGGAAAAGTCGGAATCATCTGGCGATGACAAGCTTTTGAATGGTCTGGACCGGATCCGAGGTTAGATCGGTTTTGCCTTCGACGACAACCAGATAAACACCGTTTGCCAATAATTGACCAAATTCATCGCGTCCGTCCCAGGCTTGAGTGGCATATCCTCGCCCGAGATTTCCCAAATCCAGCTTCCGCAATTTTCGTCCACCCAGAGAATAAATACTTAACGAAACATCCGCAGCATCAGTTAACCTGAACCAAAATGTGGTTTCCCGGTCCATGGGATTGGGATAATTGTACACATCCACAATCCGAAATTCACTTGAGCTGGTAAAGTTCAGGGAAATATTGCTGACGCTGGGATTGTTGTAATTATCCCAGGCTTTCACGCTGATGGTATGTGTACCCTTTTCGATATTACTTAAGGCAACATTGAGCTGACCCAGGTCGGCACGATCGATGTTATACTCGAATAGCTCAGTAACATCCACAGCAGTGGTCCAATCTTCGTCAATTGCCAGTGAGATGCCATGACCGGCAACGCCCGTTAGATTGATGCCGTTGGCGTCACTCAATTCTATTGTCAGATTGTCACCTCCCAAAATCTGGCGACCATTCATGAGCGGCTGTCCAAAATAGAAAAATTGAATATCGGGACCAGTCTCGTCTGATACGGTGGAATCGCTACCGGTAAAGGATAATGTGTCAACATAGGCTACACCGGATTGTCCCGCATTATCCCAATATTGCACATTCAGGATTCCCGTACGACCGGCGTAACGAATGTCCTTAGGGATCGTGAATTGCCCGGAGAATGATCCGTTGTCAACAGAAATGAGTCCCCTGAAAATGCGTTCCCCAGGTAGTGTGTAAGAAATATCACCTTCATAAAATCCCTGAGAGGTGTTGGGGACATACCCGGAATAATGACGTGTCACATTCCGTTTTGCGTCGAATGCGGTGACGACTGCTTGTCCTGATATTGGTGCAGCATCATCACTATTTTGGACGGACCCGGAATAGGTCAACTTTCCCAGTGCCTTGGGCGTTGATGGTGTCACAGAGGCAAGAGCACCTTTATCTCGGGGGCTGGCGAGGATCAACGCCGGGTCTGCAAAAAGAATATATTTTTCGTCGTTCATCGCATTAAAACTACCAAACGCCTTCGCATGGACAATGGCTTTACCCAGCGAGTTCGACAGGCTGCGGTCATTATACTGGAACAGACCTTCGTACACTGACCGCATCAATGTTGCATTGGAAAATGATCCGACTTTTCGAGTGGCAGTGAGTATACCGATCCCGCCATCTCCCCGCATGTTCAGTATTGTTTCAGGTACACAGTTACTATTCACATCGTCAAAATATCCCCAATCACACGTCCCGGCTACCCAGAAAGGGAGTTTCATACCGGTGTTTACCCGGGGGAGATCACTCTGGGTAAAAACCCGCTCCTGCGCCCACACAGTTGGACTGCCATGCCCCATATAGGTGACAATCACCGCGCCGTCATAGATTTTTTGAAGCAGATCTTCCCGGGCATCTGGTTTACGGACATAGGCTGAGGTGGGATCCTGGACATCTGGATATTCCGTAAGATAAATTTTGTGAGTGATAAAGGAATTGGGGAGGCGATTATCGAGATCTTCGCATTGACTTATATGCATCGTTTCACCAACATTTGGTCGCAGCGGATCATCCCCAACCAGAATAGCAGTATTACGCCAGATGCCCGGCACAGGATTGGTGAGGTAATCATCTATTTTGTCAATAATTGTCGTCAAGGAACTCGGATCACGTGCCGGAAGTCGTCCAATCGCCATATCGGGTGCTCGATCACCAGCACCACCCGCCAGATAAACAAAATAATCATCGGTTGAACGAGTGGCGATGTCGCTCAAGTTACCATTGGTGGTACCATCGGTCTCCCAAACAGGCACCAAAATTTTTGATTGTCTGGTGATGTTGCGGAAATCGTAATCAGCGTCTCCCATTAATAGCACATATTCGGGTCGTGTCTGCCAATTCCAGTAGGCATAGCTCAGGAAATTGCGAATGGCTGTCGGATCGCTGGCTCCCCCGGCGAACTCATTATAAATGTCATCCAGATAGGCAATTTTCACGGACATCCGATTTTCCATTAAAACCCGGTTTTCATGCAAATCTTTCATTCGCTCCGCTTCCTGAGAAAAAACCTGCGGTGTAATAATGATATACTTGGCGTCATTTTCGGGTATTCGCAACCTGTAACTAAATTCAGAAACCGGTGTGACATTAACAGTCATTACGTCTGACTCATCGAATCCGAGTATGTGCATTTTACCCGGTCCGGCAATTTGAAAATGTCCTCCTTGTGGGATGATTTCGCTTGGCGTACTGGCGTCGGTAATATTCCAAAAATGGTAATCACTGGTCAAATTGAAAAATGTGAGATCATTGATGCCGTCAGTCAGATTCAGATGCCCGAGCAGCAGTCCGTTTGATTTCGGCGCAAGATACCGTTTATAGCTTAGTCGGAGTGAATCGAGATGTATCACGCTTTGGCTCCGGTTTGCCTGATAGTTAATGCGAATTTGATTCGATCCGGAATTCAGTAAACCACCATTGGCGGACCCCGTCACATTAAATGCTGCCGTTCCCGCAGAATAGAATTGTCGCAGGGTTGTCTGATTGATGAGCAGGGAAACCTGATGAGCATCAGTATTGAGGGTACTTTCAAAACCGGGGAAAAATCTGGCGGAGATCATGAGATCGCCACTGCTGACCTGATCTGAGACTTCAAAATTCATGGACAATTGATCGGAAGGCCCGTAGAATGGTTCGCCGATCCAGGTTAATCCGGACAGGAGGGGATTCGTCTTATCAACCTCGTGATAGAATATTTCCTGATAACTATCGATGGTATCGCTTGGCGTACCGCCATCGGAGCTTGCGAGTTGGATTGGTTTGCCTTGGGCAGCCGGGTCATCAGGGATGAGTAGCCAGTAGTAAACTTCAGTGAAAAACGGATTTAGAACCATGTCCCCATCCAAATCACCATTGGGACCACGAGCGAAGAATCTCAAGTTGTCATCCCCGGCCAGGACACCGTCACTCAGCCCCGTAGCCTGATACCCAATCTCGATCAGGTTGGGAGGAACCGCTCCATCACCATTTAAAATTTGCGGTAGGGCTTTGCCCATGTAGTAGGGTGCGAAAATTCGCCACTTTGAGGGCGAGACAGAGGGTATTTCGGAAGGCAAACTGCTGCGGTTGATGCTGTAAATACCATGCTCAGAAATTGGAAATTTATACCAGGTTCCGGAGGGTAGAATATCGGTTGGTTTTTTGAGTTGCCGTACATGAGGAATGACCCAGTTTGAGGCCAGTTCAGCATTGATTCCGGGAATTGCTGCCTGACGAACAGGGTTTGAATGGGATGTCGGAGCACCTCCGAAATCAAGCAGGACAGTCAGCCCGGTAACCCTTGTATTTTCCGATGAAAAAGGCTGAATCAGCACATTCCCAAACCAACGATCGCCTGCTCTGCCAGACCGAACAACCTGCACCGCGGCACCGGGTTGGACGTTCGTGGGTACCCTGGACACCATCTGGTTTTCAGCTTCTGATTCGGAAAATTCTGGGAAACTAACGACAAAATCTTCAAGTATTTGACTCTGGACTGTGACATTGGGCAGAGCACCGTCTGGTGGCAGGACGATTGGTAACGAAATTACCGGGCGAAGCCTATTGTCAGCAGGGAAGTAAACCCATTCAGCATCTTGCAGACTGGGGACGACAATTGTCCGGTTCCCCACTGTGTAGGTCACATTCGACCGGGACTCGGGAATTTGAATTGAAAATTGTAGCTGATTGGGTGCCGGAAGATTCTTTTGGAGTTGGTAACCAAACACAGAGACACATGACATGAGTACCAGAATAGTAAAACGCATGGATTTGAGTACGCTCATTTAAGCAAAGGGTTCCTGTGTTGCTGTTGTCAATTAATCATTTTCCATTAATTTCGCCGGTTGGTATGGGTTACCAATGAAGATTTGTGGGGATCTCTGAAATTTCATGAGGCAACCTTATGATTGTTCGGCGTCTAAAGGCCGATTTCTCTAACCACGGGAAGGTAAAATATGCGCATTGCTATACTATCACTTTTAATCGTCCAAATATGTTTGGGTACCGCGAAATCTGACAGGGTACCAAATTTTGTTTCTGAAAAAGTTTTCATCACCGAAAGAATCGATCCAGGCCAAATTCACCTGGATGGCCAGCTTGACGATCTGGTCTGGCAAAAAGCCAGTTTTCGATCAGATTTGCTTCAGCGTAAACCCTATGATGGGACTGCGGCTTCCGAACCGACAAAATTCGCCATATTGTTCGATGACGATAATCTGTATGTCGGCATCTACGCATACGATTCCGCTGTTGAACAGATAAAAGGCATCTTAACACGACGGGATGAGGAATCTCCTTCTGACTGGGTCGCAGTGGGTTTCGACAGCTATAACGACAAGCGGACTGGGTTTGGATTTGGCATCAATCCGGCTGGTGTAAAAATCGATATGCGCTGGTTTAATGACGAAAACCAGGACAACAATTGGGATGCCATCTGGGAAGGGAAAACCGCCATCCAATCGAATGGTTGGTCGGCAGAGCTAAAGATTCCTTTCCGTGAGCTGCGCTTTTCAAACGACGGCGCACAAACATTCGGCGTTCAGATTTACCGTGAGATCAGCCGGCTGAATGAGGAAGATTGGTGGGCTAATTGGCCGCAGAATGAGTCCGGTTTTGTACGACATTTTGGCACTCTGAAGGGGCTTGATAACATTCCCGCTCAACAACGCCTTTATGTAGCACCGTATATCAACAGCTCTGTGCGGAAATTCGAGGAACTGGTAGATGAAACACATCCCAACGATTACAATGTTGGTAAAAATTTGGGTGCTGATATTAAATACGGGCTCACCAATGATTTGACTATTGACGTCACGATAAATCCCGATTTTGGGCAGGTTGAGGCAGATCCCGCGCAATTGAATCTGTCTGCATTCGAATCCTATTTTCCTGAAAAACGGCCATTTTTTGTGGAAGGCAGCAATATTTTCAACTATTCCCTCGGTTTCGGAGATGGTGATTTGCAGAATTTGTCGCTGTTTTACACACGACGTATTGGAAGGTCTCCACAAAATTTCCCGGAATATGCGGACAGTTTGAATTACCATGTGGAATCACCCACCAAGACGGACATCAAGGTCGCTGCGAAATTAAGCGGGAAAACACAAAACGGCTGGTCGATTGGTATCCTGAACGCTTTGACATCACCGGAAAGCGCTCAATTGCGGTCAGACATTGCACCGAATTACCGTGAAATGGTCGAACCCACGACCAATTATTTCGTGAGTCGCATCCAACGGGATTTCAACGACGGTCGGACGGTGGTTGGTGGCATACTCACCGCAACCAATCGCCACCTTGACGGACAACCCCAGCTCAATTGGCTGCGCCGTGATGCCTACACAGGCGGAATTGACCTATCGCATCGCTTTTGGAATAATCGATATTTTATTGAAACAGCCATCGCCGGAACGAATGTCTTGGGCTCGATGGAAGCGATTCAGGCAACACAAACGAGTTCCACCCACTTTTTTCAACGGTCCGGTCCAGGTTCGGGATATTTAAATCTGGATTCAAGTGCTACCTCGCTCCGTGGGATCGCCCAAAAATTGGTGATCGGGAAATCGGGTGGGGGAAATTGGCGCTATGCACTCGGTTTGATCGGATATTCGCCGGGATTTGAAGCCAATGACATGGGTTATCATCGCGCAGTGGACAATCAATTTGAGTTTTTGTGGATCGGGTATCGCGAGGCCGAGGCAACAAAATATTACGCCGAATACGGCCTTAATCTCAACCAATCCGCTTCATACACAAACGGCGGTGAAGATCTGGGATCGAATTACAACTTCAATGGATGGTACACATTGCCGAACTATTGGAATTTCAATGTCGGTTTCAATTGGTCTACAACACGGTATGCCGTGAATTTGTTGCGAGGTGGTCCCCGAGTGTTTGTTGACCCGGCTTTGAACGGTTGGTGGGGTTTCCAGAGTAATTATCGGAAGGATTTAATGGCCGGGATGAATGGCTATTCCGGGTTGAATTATGACGGTAGTAATTGGCGTGGCGTGAGCGTTTATACAACTTATCGCCCCTTGAATAACCTGACTGTTAACCTTTCCGGCGGACTTGACCACTCTATCGACAATACGGCGTGGTACGACGCCCCTTTTGATGAACAAACCGGTGCGACGCAGTATGTCGTAGCCCGTTTAAATCAAAGATCCCTGAGTACAACATTAAGAATTGATTTTACACTGACGCCGGAGTTGACATTCCAGTATTACGGCTCACCCTTTATTACATCGGGAAATTACACCCAGTATCGAATGGTGGTGGACGCCGAGTCGCACGAATTCGAGAGTCGCTACCATCAATTTGTGGGTTCTGAAATCGCCTGGAATGACACTGCTGCCGCGTACCAGATTGATTACCCTTCGGACGGAGTAACGAATTTTTCGCTGGACATGAGCGATTTCAACTACAAGCAATTCAATTCCAATCTTGTTTTACGCTGGGAATATCAACCTGGGAGCACCCTGTTTCTCGTTTGGTCGCAAGGACGGACGGACTTTGTTGAGGAGGGGATATTTGCTGTCCGGGATGATATGAACAAACTTTTTAGTCGTGCCGCTGATAATATTTTTCTCGTGAAGGCGAGTTATTTGTTTAGTCTGTAAACCGCGGGATTCTAACAAAATTTGGTGAAGGCTATTCCCCTCTAGCCACAGGGAAAAGTCGTCATTTTTGATTAAAACTAAGATTGCAGAAATCCATATAACTTTTTGGAGCATGGAATTCCATTTTTATATTCGCCCCGATAAGAGCTACAAACGTTAAAAAATGTGAACCGTTCTTAACTTGAAGGGGAAAGTAACGATGAGAAAAGTCATTTTGGTGGCAGTGTTTTTCTGTCTCACAATAGGTGTTTCATTTGGCCAGTTCAGTACCGGGACTAACACGGTTTCAGGTACGATCAGCTACAGCACCTATTCCGATGATGGGGAGGATGGCGTCTCGATATTGTTGATTGCTCCAACAGGCGGGCGATTTGTCACGAACAACCTGGCTATCCTTATGGGATTGCAATAT
>MNWS01000089.1:0-4264 GCA_001872685.1 Fidelibacterota bacterium CG1_02_48_14 | reverse complement strand
ATCCCAGTTCATGGGACCAGGCATCAGCGACCCAGACCGGTTATCTGGTCGGTGCAAAATATTTTGTTAATAACATTTATGGGGGTGCCTCATTTGTATCGTCAACATGGGAGGACGACGATGCAAATACCGCCGCGATTGTAGAAGCTGGCTACCTTTACGGCTTTAACGAGCACGTTTTTCTTGACGCCGGTATTGATTATGAGAAAGGCCTGGGTGATGACAAATCTGTAGTGATCGTCTTTGGATTGGGCATTTCAGCATTTTTTTAATCTGTCATTAGATCTAAGTGAATTCGGCAACTCTGGTTGAGGTTCACTGCCAGAGTTGTCAATTTCAGCACGGGCTTCAAAAATTCACTCTTCCCAAATCTTCACCACTGCCTTACCGTCCTCATCCATATACCCTCGATACATACCATCACAATTGTAGGGTAGGGCAATATTGCCCGAACAATCAACCGCAATCACGCCACCCAGGCCGCCAATCTCGCCCAGTTTTTTCATGATCACCGCGTCCGTCGCCGTCGCCAAGTCCTCTCCCAAGTAGGCCATACGTGCCGAAATATCGAAACTCACCACGCCCCGGATGAAAAATTCACCGTCACCGGTAGCGGAAACCGCGCAGGTTTTGTTATTGGCATAGAGTCCGGCACCCACGATTGGTGAATCACCAATTCGGCCAAATTTTTTGTTGGTCATTCCACCGGTGGAAACACCGGCTGCCAAATCACCAAATGTGTCTAATGCGACAGCCCCCACGGTCCCGAATTTTTTTTCTTGCTCCGGGTCATCCGCATGATCGAGTTGAATCTGGTTTTGATCACGCGCTTCCAGGTATTGCTGCCAGCGATGTTCAGAATGAAAGTAGGCTTCCGGTTCCATGGGCAGACCCAAGTCTTTGGCCAGTGCCTCAGCGCCGCGTCCAGCCAACAGGACCTGTGGTGTCTGCTCCATGACGGCTCTGGCAAGCCGGATCGGATTCCGGACGCCAGAAATTCCAGCCACAGCCCCGGTGGTCAAATCATGTCCTGACATAATGGCCGCATCCATTTCATGCTGTCCGATATGATTGAAAACAGCGCCTCGCCCCGCATTAAATTCAAGACAATTTTCCAGGGATTCAATGGCTGCTGAAACAGCATCTAAACTTGATCCGCCATTTTTAAGTAATTCGTAACCAGTTATTAATGCTGTGTATAGACCTGATCTGACTCGCGCTTCCCGTTCAGGTGTCATGTTCTTTTTCAATATCACACCGGCGCCACCATGTACAACAAATGCAATTTTCCCCATGTTCCGAACCCTCATTTTTTCCAGTCAATCTAAAAGATGAATGATAAAAAGTGTATGGAATTACGCATCACGCATTAAGATAGCAGCTATATGATTGATCTACAGTTAAAAGCCAAAGCCGCCGTTCAGGCACACCATTTTCATCCCTGGGTGTTCAGTCAGGGAATTTTGCCCCACGCAACCGAACCGCAATCCGGCGAAGTGGTCCGGGTGTTCGATGATACCGGACAATTTGTGGCCTATGCGCATTATTCGCAAAAATCCAAAATTGCGCTGCGCCTCCTCGCCTGGAACGAATCGGAAGTGATTGACGTTGACTGGTACTTGCACCGGATCGCCCAATCCATACAGCTCCGTCTCCCGAAATCTAAGTTGAAACCGAAACAGGCAACCCGGTTGGTTTACAGTGAATCCGACCGCTTGCCAGGCTTGATTGTGGACGCGTTTGGAACCTATCTGGTTGTGCAGATTCTCAGTGCCGGTATGGAGCGGGTTCGGGATATGATTTTTGACCACTTGACACAATTATTGAAACCAGATGGAATTTTGGAATTGAGTGATGCTGAAGTTCGCAAGCTGGAAGGCTTGGAACCGCGGGTTGTTTGGCAAACAGGGGCAGATCCGGGTGAGACGGTCATTGTGGAAAATGGTGTGACTTTCACGCTGAATTTGACCGAAGGACAGAAGACGGGATTTTACCTCGATCAAACCCGGAATCGTGCGACTGTCGCATCTTACACGAAAGACAAAGATGTCCTGGATGCGTTTTGCTATTCAGGCGGATTTGGACTTCATGCCCTGAAAGCCGGCGCTAAAAGCGTCAGATTTTTGGATAATTCACAGTCAGCACTGGAAATTCTGAAAAATAATTTGAGCCTCAATGGCGTTTCGCCGGATGAAGTTTCAATTGATCAGGGTGATGTTTTCCAGGCTCTGCGAAAATACCGTGACGCAGCCCGATCATTTGATGTGATCATCCTGGATCCACCGAAATTCGCGCCGACCCACGCGAGCCTGAATCATGCCAGCCGTGCTTACAAGGACATCAATCTATGGGCGATGAAATTGCTCCGGCCGGATGGTATTTTGGCGACATTCTCCTGTTCAGGTGCATTGGATCAGGAGAGTTTTTTACGCATCATTCAATACGCTGCCATGGATGCGGGTCGGGATGTTCAAATTTTAGAACGATTGTCCCAGGCACCTGATCATCCGGTGCGCCTGGCATTTCCGGAATCAGATTACCTCAAAGGGTTTATCCTTCGCATTCGGTAACCAAGCTCAGCTTGGGATTTGAGTTCATTTACAACTATATTAGCGATTATTCAGCACACTTCGGAGGTGGGATGACGCAGCGATTACAGTTTTCGATTTCATCACTAATTTTGGTTGCTTTGCTGGCCTGTACTCAGACAGGATCACTGGTTAAAACTGCGCCGGTCTGGCTGGAGCGCGATCCAATTTTGCCCGGCTATTTCATTGCGATCGGGATGCAAAGCGGGGGTGAAAATCCTGGTGAAATGGCCGCTCAACACGCCAGGGAGACTTTGTCGAAACAGCTCCAGCCCGAAATCCTGACCTGGATGGAAGCGAATGTTGTGAATCAGGGGGGCTCCATGAATGAGGACCAGTCATTTCGGCTGAAGCAGATGTTACCAAGCGTTCTGGATGAACTGATGATGGCGACCCTAATCGAAGATGAATATGAGAAAGATGGAAAATATTGGGTTCTGCTTAAACTACAGCAAGAGCTGGCTCGCAAGTTGGTCAGCGATAAATTAGCTCGGGAAAATAGTCTCCAACCCTAGCGATTAATGGCCATAAACTACAGTATTTAAAAAAGTTAGATGTAAATAGATTCTTAGGGAAATATGAGTACAGACGGTGGATTTGTTTTTATTGATTATGTCCGCATCATCGTTCAAGGTGGTCGGGGTGGCAATGGTGCCGTTGCATTTCGTCGGGAAAAGTTCGTCCCCAAGGGCGGTCCTTCCGGCGGTGACGGCGGGAATGGTGGAGATGTCATTCTCACGGTGAATCCACAATTACACACGCTTCAGGACATTCGTTACAACAAGCAGTACAACGCCGAATCGGGTCGCCATGGTGAAGGCAGTATGAAAAACGGCCGTGGGGGCCATTCACTGTATATTGAAGTTCCAGCCGGAACCGTCGTGAAAGATATGGAATCCGAAGATGTACTGGCTGATTTGCAGCTTATAACGGATACGATTACCGTTGCCAAAGGCGGTCACGGGGGGCGTGGGAATTCACATTTTTCAACTTCGACGCACCAAACGCCCCGACATGCTGAAGAGGGTCGGTTGGGGGAATATCGAACCATCAGCTTGGAACTGAAAGTTCTGGCGGATGTCGGGCTGGTGGGTTTCCCGAATGCCGGAAAATCGACGCTGCTCTCGGTTGTCTCCAGGGCAAAACCCAAAGTGGCTGACTATCCCTTTACCACATTAGTCCCCAATCTGGGAATTGTAAAATCAGGCGATTATACCAGTTTTGTCATGGCTGATATTCCCGGATTAATCGAAGGCGCTCATGCTGGAAAAGGGCTGGGCGATCGATTTTTGCGTCACGTAGAACGGACCAAAATTTTATTATTTCTGGTGGATGTGAACGACCCGGACCCAGTCGATGTGTATAACAAACTGGTGTACGAATTGGATCATTATGATCCGCAATTGCTCAAAAAACCACGCGCCGTTGTCCTGACAAAAATTGATTCCGTCGTAAAAATTCCGAAGCTCAAATTTCCCGGGAAACCTACCGTTTTCCCCATTAGTTCGCTGAGTAAAATCGGTTTGGACGCATTGGTGAATCACCTGGCAAAGATCATTGCGGTTGACTGACCACCAGATCGCACTCCTGCGCCTTTTGGCAGTGAATGGCGTTGGACCACGCAAGGCTGTGGAACTTTTACGCCATTTCAAGGATCCATGCAGAATTTTTAGCGC
>MNWS01000212.1:11763-11949 GCA_001872685.1 Fidelibacterota bacterium CG1_02_48_14 | reverse complement strand
GGCATAGACGCGCCTAATGTAGAACGATTATTCTCAAAATTAAAGAACTGGATGATAAAAAATTAAATTTGTACGGAATGAGGCAAAACCACAAAAGATCAGTTTTTGGTTTGCACCAAATGACGCTGTTTTTTGATAAAATCGTCCCGGATTTCACGCATCTCACATCCGGTATCACAGGCGATA